>JBFHTA010000031.1:0-22424 GCA_041590855.1 Pseudomonadales bacterium | reverse complement strand
TATTGACCCAAGCATTCACGATATTCGTTTCGTGGAAGACAACTGGGAATCGCCCACCTTGGGTGCTTGGGGCTTAGGCTGGGAAGTTTGGCTAAACGGCATGGAAGTCACCCAGTTTACTTACTTCCAGCAAGTCGGTGGACTTGAATGTTATCCGGTAACAGGCGAAATCACTTACGGTCTTGAGCGTATTGCCATGTACTTGCAAGGCGTCGACAGCATCTTTGATTTGGTATGGTGCTACGGGCCAGACGGTTCCAAAGTCACCTACGGTGATGTTTTCCATCAAAACGAAGTAGAAATGTCTGCCTACAACTTCGAACACGCCGATACAGACTTCATGTTCAAGGCCTTTGATCAGCACGAAGCTGATTGTGCTCGCTTAATTGAAGCGGGTCTTGCATTACCAGCATACGAGAAGGTATTGAAAGCATCTCATACCTTTAACATGTTGGATGCCCGTGGGGCCATCTCAGTAACCGAACGCCAGGGCTATATATTACGCGTAAGAACCTTGGCCCGTGCCGTAGCTGAAGCCTATTTCAACAGCCGTGCTGAACTGAAATTCCCACTGGCAGAAGAGGGTGTTCGCAGCGAAGTAC
The DNA here is from genome assembly GCA_041590855.1 of Pseudomonadales bacterium. Classification (GTDB taxonomy): domain Bacteria; phylum Pseudomonadota; class Gammaproteobacteria; order Pseudomonadales; family Litoribrevibacteraceae; genus Litoribrevibacter. The sequence continues at coordinate 21,822 of JBFHTA010000031.1, read as the reverse complement.
TGGCCAAGTACGAAGCTGCCAAAGCGGACGCTCTGGCCAAAGCCGAAGCTAAAGAAAACAAAAAAGCTCAGCAGGAGAAAAACTAATGGCAACACGTGATTTCCTAGTTGAGCTAGGTACCGAAGAACTACCACCAAAAGCACTTAAAAAATTAAGCCAAGCCTTTGCGGACGGCATCGAACAAGGTCTGGCGGAAGCTAATCTGTCGGGTTCAACCATCGAATTGTTCGCAGCGCCTCGTCGCCTGGCTGTACGTATTACTGATCTTCCGGAAAAACAGCAAGACAAAGAGGAAGTGGTGTACGGCCCACCGGCAAACATTGGTTTTGACGAGAACGGCAACCCAACCAAAGCAGCGGAAGGCTTTGCCAAGCGCTCTGGCGTCGATGTCTCTGAAATCAAAACCGGGGACAATGGTAAGTTGATGATCGAGCTGAGCATCAAAGGTCAGGAAACCACTGCGTTGTTGCCAGCCATTGTTCAGAACAGCTTGGACAAATTGCCTATTCCTAAGCGTATGCGTTGGGGAGCCAGTCGTACCGAATTCGTGCGCCCGGTTCATTGGCTAGTGATGCTGTTTGGTAACGACATCGTAGACGGCGAAGTCTTGGGGCTGAAAGCAGGGAACACCTCTCGTGGTCACCGCTTCCATGCACCTGACGACATTACCATTTCATCACCAGCGGACTATGAAGAAGCCTTGCGTGGTGCATATGTAATGGCTAGCTTTGCTGAACGTCAACAGCTGATCAAAGAACAAGTGACTGCCGAAGGTAAGAAACTGGGCGGCGAAGCGGTCATTGATGAAGACCTGCTGGATGAAGTAACGGCGCTAAACGAATGGCCGGTAGCGTTGGCAGGTAACTTTGAAGAACGCTTCCTGGATGTTCCGGCAGAAGCCTTGATCTCGTCCATGAAAGAGCATCAAAAATACTTCCACGTGGTCGATTCAGACGGCAAATTGAAGCCTCACTTTATCACCATTGCCAACATTGAAAGTAAAGATCCCGCGCAAGTGATTGCAGGGAATGAAAAAGTGATTCGCCCTCGCTTGGCGGATGCCGCGTTCTTCTGGGATACCGACCGTAAACAGCCACTGGAAAGTCGCTTCGACAAATTGAAGTCTGTTGTTTGGGTAAACAAACTAGGCAGCATTGCGGATAAATCAGAGCGTATTGCTGCATTAGCCAGCAAGATTGCTTCTGCGACTGGCAGTGATACAACCCTGGCAGAACGTGCCGCCAAGTTGTGTAAAGCCGACCTGGTCACCAGCATGGTTTACGAATTCACCGATCTTCAAGGTCTGGCAGGTCAGTACTACGCCCAAAACGATGGCGAGCACGCTGACGTGTGTGCGGCTATGGTCGAGCAATACATGCCTGCATTCGCCGGTGACCAGTTACCCGCCACTGCGACGGGTACCGCCATTGCTTTGGCAGACCGTCTGGATAGCCTGGTAGGGCTGTTTGGGTTAGGTCAAATCCCTACAGGCACCAAAGACCCGTTCGCATTGCGACGCGCATCTCTAGGCGTTCTACGCATTCTGGTCGAGAAGAACATCGACCTGGACCTGGATCAATTGATCGATTGGGCGATGGATAACAACTGGCCGGTGGCACTGAAAGACAACACCAAAGCTACGTTAACTGACTACATGCTGGATCGTTTCAGCGCCTGGTATCAGGACGAAAACATTCCGGCAGAAGTCTTCCAGGCCGTTCGCGCCCGTGGCATTACCAAGCCATTGGATATTAACAACCGTGTTCACGCCGTATTTGCCTTCAATAAGCTGGATGCAGCGCAGGCATTGGCGGCAGCGAACAAGCGGGTATCGAACATTCTGGCCAAGGCAGAGCAGGGCATTTCTGATCAGGTCGATGCATCGCTATTGCAGGAAGACGCCGAGAAGCAGTTGGCTGAAAAAGTGGCCAATGTGGCTGACACCTTGGCACCGGTCTTTGCTGAATCCAACTACACGTTGGCCATGGAAACCCTGGCCGAGTTACGTGAGCCGGTTGATCAGTTCTTCGATCAGGTGATGGTCATGGCAGAAGACGAAGCCGTTCGAAATAATCGTCTGGCATTGCTTGCCCAGTTACGAAACCTGTTCCTGGAAGTGGCAGACATCTCTCTGTTGTAACGGCTATTACCACAGAGTGATTGGTTTTCAGTGCATTGCCCTGATAAACCGACAAAAGGGAGTGAATCCGGTATTCGCTCCCTTTTTTATTGATAAACTACTCTAATAAATCGCGCTATAATCCCCCGCCTAATAAAAAGCAAAACATCCCTATCTCATCTGAGTCGTCAGGCAATACACACTGAGTCGCACTAAGAGACTCTCCCATTGCCAACACAGCACAGACGATTGATGCATCTGCCGTTAACAAAAGTAAATTAATTCAGGTCTGGGTTTAGGGAATAATACGAGCTATTCATTATCTAAAGGTGCCTTGCTGTTATGTTGTTTGCACTGATCCGATCGATCATCTTCTATATCATTATCTTTTTCTTCTCGATCGCCCAAAACACCTTAGGGCTTATGGTAGGGCTATTCTTGCCCTATGAGCTCAGATACAAGTTCATCATTACCAGTTGGACCGCCAGCTTTATATGGCTATTAAAAGTCATATGCGGCGTTCGCTATCAAGTGACGGGACAACATAACATCCCCAGCACACCTTGCCTGATCAGCAGTAACCACCAAAGCTCTTGGGAAACCTTCTTCCTGCAATCCATTTGTACGCCACAAACGCAAGTGATCAAACGGGAATTACTGTGGATTCCATTCTTTGGCTGGGCTTATTCGTTGTTAAAACCCATCGCCATTAATCGAGGCGACAAACAAAATGCCCGGGCTCAGGTATTAGAGCAGGGCAGTCGCTATTTGAATTCCGGTATCTGGGTATTAATCTTCCCGGAAGGCACACGTAACCCTCCCAGACAACTAGGCCGATATGCGCGCAGCGGTGCCGCATTAGCAATACAGGCCGGGGTTCCCGTTCTTCCTATTGCTCATAACTCGGGCCACTGTTACGTCAACAAAGGCTTTATTAAGTACCCAGGGACCATCCAGGTACACATCGGACAACCGATCAGCAGTGAAGGAAAATCAGCTGAGCAGCTGACTGATGAAGTTCGGGCTTGGACGGAGAAAGCTTTACAAGCGATTGAAGGGGTAGAGCAGGTGTCGGCAAACATCGTAAAACCAACAGCTGCTAGTTAACATACATTGGTGAACAACGGATAGATAACGCAGATTATCGCCGAACAAAAAAGCCGAGAGGGGATATCCCTCTCGGCTTTTTTAATGCGTGATATCGAGTATGTGGATTAGAAATCCAGGTTCGACACGTTCAACGCATTTTGCTCAATAAACGCACGACGAGGTTCAACATCATCCCCCATCAGGGTAGTGAACATCTGATCCGCCGCAATTGCGTCTTCTACTTTCACTTGCAGCATACGACGAGAGTCCGGGTCCATTGTGGTTTCCCATAGCTGATCCGGATTCATTTCACCCAGACCTTTATAGCGCTGAATATTGAAGCCTTTACGGGCTTCTTTCATCAACCACTCTAACGCCTGCTTGAAGCTGGCTACTTCGTATTGACGCTCACCACGCTGAACGTATGCGCCTTCTTCCAACAGAGTTGCGATGTGATTCCCAAGATCCACAATGGATTGATACTCAGGAGACTCAAAAAACTCATGGCTGATCACATAGTTCGATACGATACCGTGTTCAGTCACCGCGACTTGAGGTAGGAACAAGCCTCGCTCAGAATCTTGATGCATGCTGATTTCATAAAGCGTACCGCTACGCTTTTCAGACTCCAGCTTGCTCTTGAAAGTATCAATCCAATCGTTCATAAAGGCTTGGTCTTTAAGATTTTCAACCGTTACCGTAGGACGATAAATCAACTCTTCCATAATGTGTTTAGGGTACACGCGATCCAAACGATCGATGGTGCTCATCACACTGCGATATTTATTAACCAATGACTGAAGCGCTTCACCCTTAATGCCAGGTGCATCCGGATTGGTATATAAGGCCGAATTATCCAATGCGATTTGGATCAGGAAGTTTTCCAGATCCTTCTCACTGTCGATGTATTGCTCCTGCTTACCTTTCTTCACCTTATACAACGGCGGCTGAGCGATGTAGATGTGACCACGCTCCAACAACTCTCGTGTTTGACGGAAGAAGAAGGTCAGTAACAGAGTACGGATGTGAGAACCATCCACATCGGCATCGGTCATGATGATGATGCGATGATAACGTAGTTTATCCGGATCAAACTCTTCAGGACCAATACCACAACCCAAGGCAGTGATCAGGGTGCCAACTTCCGCAGAAGAAAGCATCTTATCAAAGCGAGCTTTCTCTACGTTAAGAATCTTACCTTTCAATGGAAGAATCGCTTGAGTACGACGATCACGACCTTGCTTGGCAGAACCACCTGCGGAGTCACCCTCCACCAGGTAAATTTCAGAAAGGGCAGGGTCTTTTTCCTGACAGTCAGCCAACTTACCAGGCAAACCGGCGATATCCAAAGCGCCTTTGCGACGGGTCATTTCACGGGCTTTTCGGGCCGCTTCACGAGCACGAGCCGCATCAACCATTTTCTGAACGACTTGCTTGGCTTCGTTCGGATTCTCTTCCAGGAACTCAACCAGTTTAGAACCCATCTCTTGCTCTACCGCCGACTTCACTTCCGAAGACACCAGCTTGTCTTTGGTTTGGGAAGAGAACTTAGGATCAGGTACTTTCACAGAAATAATCGCTGTCAGACCTTCACGGGCATCATCACCGGTAGTCGCCACTTTCTGCTTCTTCTGCAGTTGTTCTTTCTCAATGTACTGATTCAGCGTACGAGTCAGAGCCGCACGGAAGCCCGCTAAGTGCGTACCGCCGTCGCGCTGAGGAATGTTATTGGTGAAACAGAAGATGTTCTCTGAGAAGCTGTCGTTCCACTGTAAAGCCACTTCAACAGCAATGCCATCTTCACGTTCGGTATTAAAATGGAAGATAGAGTTAATCGCTGTTTTATTGGTATTCAAGTACCCAACAAAGGCTTCTAAGCCGCCGTCGTATTTGAAAGTCTCTTCCTTCCCTGAACGTAGGTCTTTCAAAATAATACCCACACCAGAGTTCAGAAACGCTAACTCGCGAAGACGCTTGGCTAAATGATCGTAGCTAAACTCGATACTGGTGAAGGTCTCACCGGACGGTTTAAAGTGGATCTCGGTACCTGTAGCTTCAGAGTCGCCCACCGCTTTAAGAGGTGCAGTTGGTACGCCATGAACGTATTCTTGTTCCCAGATTTTACCCTGACGACGAATCGTTAACTTCAATTTTTCGGATAGGGCGTTCACCACAGACACACCCACACCGTGTAGTCCACCCGATACTTTATAAGAGTTATCGTCAAACTTACCACCGGCGTGCAATACCGTAAGAATTACTTCCGCCGCTGAAACACCTTCCTCTTCGTGTACATCAACAGGAATACCACGACCGTCGTCCGATACACTGATCGACTCGTCTGGATGAATGGTGACTTTAATATCGCTACAGTGGCCCGCTAAGGCTTCATCGATGGAATTATCTACCACCTCGAAAACCATGTGGTGCAAACCGGTGCCGTCATCCGTATCACCAATATACATACCCGGTCTTTTTCTTACAGCATCCAGCCCCTTAAGGACTTTAATACTGTTAGCATCATATTCTTGTTCTGACATAACATTCCTCTTAGCACTTAACACGTGCTTGCTGTTATCTTCCCTTGTTTCACGTGAAACACTTGCGTCTGGTTTAATATCTCGTTACTAAATCCACTCAAATCCACCGACGTCATAAACACCTGACGTCCCATCGCAATCAATTGTTGAAGCACCTTATTACGGTGTGTTTCATCCAATTCAGAGGGTAAATCATCCAACAGCAAAAGTGTTTCATTGTTTCCATGTCGCTCAAAAAGGCGACATTGGGCTAATACCAAAGCACAGACGAGCAACTTAAGTTGCCCACGGGAGAGAACTTCTTTCACAGGTAAGCCATTAACTCGAATGGTGAGATCGGCCCGGTGAGGTCCATAACGGGTATAACCCGCCTCCATATCTTTCTCTAAATTTGCTTCCAGGTAATCAGCGTAATCTTGCTCTTTTGACCATCCTCTATTATATCGCATCTCAACATTTTCTAAATCAGTTAATTGCGCGACAACGTGTTCAAATTCCGACTTTAGTTCATTGAAATAGGTCATTCGAGCTAAGGACATTTGCTCCGCTAACTCGATCATTTGACGAGTAAAGGAACGGATTAAATTCGCGTCGGACTGTGAACGGAGTAGGGCATTACGTTGTTTTGCGGCTTTTTTAAAGCGCGACGCAATGGACCAAAACTCATGTTTCACGTGAAACACTCCCCAATCCATAAACCGACGACGGTACTCCGGGCTTCCAATGACCAAATCAAAAGAGCCCGGTTCTAGTACGATCACTGGCAACAAAGAGCTGATGGTTTCCTGAGACTTTATCTTCTCGCCATTTAGCCGGGCTTCGCTTTTACCCTCAAGGTTTTTAGTGACCCCCAAGGAAACATCGGAATCCCCATGGGTAGATTTAGAAAAGATGGTATACGCAGATTCAGATTGGGCGATCAAATGTTTAATAGAGGAGGACCGGAAACTGCTCCCCGTTGCCAAGCAATGGATTGCCTCAAGCACGCTGGTCTTTCCAGCCCCATTATCACCAATAAACAGAGAGACTTTTTTGATAGGATCAAAGGTTATTGCACAACTATTAAGATTGCGTACAGCATCAATCTTTAGGTGTGTAATCAGCATAACGCGTTCCCTTGTCCTTGTTAAAGTCAGCCTCCATTCTAACAACGGGCAAAAAAAATCCCTACACCATTTCACTGGTATAGGGATTAAATTTCAGCAGCAAAGACGTTCCGTGCCAATGCCTCTACTGAAAAGGGCAGGCTTAGCTAATGTTAATTACAAGCCTGCATTTTTTAGGCGGTTTGCTTGTTGCTCGTAGACTGTTACCGGGTCTGTTTCAAACAAGTGATGAACACCAATGAAACCATTGATTTCATCCAAATGGTTCATCTTGTAGTTATCACGAATCACCTTTCCTAGGTGTGAACTACAACGACCTACCAAACCATCATTTGCTTCACCAGACTTAAGCAAGAAGGCGCCAGACGTTAATAAAAGGAACGGATCGGCTGGGTCGAACACATTGGTATATGGCGAAGTGCCACTCCAGGAATAGTAGCGAACACCGTTAGATGCAACATAATCCCCTTCACCACATTCGCTGCGTGGAATACCTTCAGGGTATTGCGCATTGAACGCCGCCGCACCTTCGGAATTCAAGGCCGCCATAGTCGCCAACGAATCTTGACCGCCATTAGTTGGGTTGCTGGACAGTAGGTTAATCAAACTGCCTAAGCCATTCACTACTGCGCTAACCGCAACCGTTAATGTTTCACTACCATCAGAAATGCCTTGAACAAGATCAGCTACATCAGACCCTTTATGTGGGCTGCCCACACTGGTGACCGACGCCACTAAGTCAGGACGAACTGAAGCGACATAACGCGCAGTCGGACCACCATGACTGTGACCAATCAAGTTCACTTTCTGAGCACCGGTAATGGCCAAAATCTCCTGCACCTGCACAAGTAATTCTTCACCACGAGCTTCAGAAGAATCCAATGCAGTCACCTGAGTTGGGAAAACCTTAGCGCCTTTCTTTTCAAGTGCCTTTTCAACACCATAGAAATAATCCATGCCTAATACACTATCGAACCCCAACATACCGTGTACGAGCACGATAGGGTACTTGGTTTTGGCATAATCACTGTCATCACTACAAAAGAACCAGCACCAGGCCGATGCAGTAGTACTGACAATAGATAAGGAAATAGCAACCGCAAAGCGAGCTGCCCATTGAGATAGAGCTTTCATATTGTATGTCCTCAATAATTATTTTTGTTGCGAGGTCTTAGTTCAGCTACTTTTCAAAGTAATTTTCACGACGTACTAACTGTCATTAACACATCTTTGTTTACTTTAAGCACACTTTGATTATAGAAACATCTACATTAATAAACAGGTCAGTTCTGACCGGCGGGTGTTTTTCCAAGGTAGATTGAACCCTACCCATTTGGGCTGGTATTGATACAACAAATAGCCGTTTTATCACCACAGAACAAAACGAGCACCTGAAGCAAGAAGATGAAAACCAACAATTGATTCTAAAAATGCCGCCAGGCACAGAGGCAAGAGGCAGTCGGAAAAGATGAAGAAGGGAGGTATTAACGTTTCCACACTGACAAAAAAGCCGGAACAAGTCCGGCTTTAATACAGTACAACAGTAAAAAGAGGAAGGAACCCTCGAGAGTTATAGCTTCATCGGCATAACCACGTATACCGAGCTTCCCCCATCAAAGTCTTCAACCAAAGCACTGCTGTTCGGGTTCGACAAAGTGATTTTAACTTGCTCCCCGGCTAAGGCGTTCAAGACATCCAACAAATAGGTAACGTTGAAGCCAATTTCCAAACGCTCGCCTTCGAAGTCAACGCTGACCGTTTCTTCCGCTTGTTCTTGCTCCGGGTTATTGGCAATCACTTGCAGTGAATCACCTTCAGCAATCAAGCGAACACCGCGATATTTTTCGTTTGATAGAATCGCTGTACGCTGGAAGACTTGGCGCAATTCCTGACGAGAACCACATAAGGTTTTATCGCCGCCTTTAGGTACTACACGCTCATAATCCGGGAACTTACCTTCCACAAGTTTAGAGGTAAACAAATAGTCACCAGCACCAATGCGAATGTGGTTGGTGCCAATGGTCACGGTAATCAGGTCATCACTTTCGCCTAACAGACGCTGCAACTCAATTACCCCTTTACGAGGCACAATCACTTGCTTCTTGTCACAAGCAACATCAGCAGTGCTGTCCGACATGGCCAAACGGTGACCGTCGGTAGCGACGGTACGAACCACGCCTTGCGTCACTTCCAACAACATACCATTCAGATAGTAACGTACGTCTTGCTGAGCCATCGCAAAGCTGGTTTGATCAAACTGAGCTTTCAGGTCTTCCGCCTTCATAGTGAAGTTCAAATCCGCTTCACTTTCTTCAACGTTCGGAAAATCATCCGCAGGCAGGGTAGCTAATACAAAGCGACTGCGTCCGGCTTTAACCTGAGCTTTGGCGCCGTCAGTAGAAAACTCAATCACGGACTGATCAGGCAAAGACTTACAAATATCCAGCAGCTTACGGGCAGGCACTGTAATCTGACCTGACTCGCCAGGTTCCTCAAGCGACAGCGCACCAACCAATTCTACTTCTAGGTCAGTTCCCGTCATCTTTAACTGGCCATCTTCCAAGACCATTAAGATGTTCGACAAAATAGGCAGTGTATGTCTTCGCTCAACAACCCCAGCCACTAACTGCAGGGGACGTAATAGAGCTTCCCTGGAAATCGTAAATTTCATTAGCTCCCGCTCTCTTTTTATCTAAAATAAATTTGGTATCTATTATTCACTAAAACACAAGCTCTTGCATCTTATTAGCCCGTTTCAGGCCAGTCCGTTATCTGCAAACCAGCCGTAGTGAAATACAGCCAAGCCGACATAGGACACAAAGCTAGTGTCAGGACGTTAACATTCGGATCAGCTTACCGTAATCATCCGCCATGTCGGCGTCTGAGCTTTTCAACTCATTAATTTTACGGCAGGCATGCAACACCGTCGTGTGATCACGGCCACCAAAGGCTTCACCAATTTCCGGCAAACTATGGTTGGTCAGTTCTTTCGCAAGAGTCATCGCGATTTGACGAGGTCTGGCAATCGAGCGTGTACGACGTTTGGAATTTATGTCTTTCTGACGAATATCAAAATAATCCGCTACTGTTTTCTGGATATTATCGATGCTCACTTGTTTATCCTGAAGGGCCAATAAGTCCTTCAAGGATTCTTTAATAAAGTCCGGTGTGATCTCATTTCCAGTAAAGTGCGCATTGGCAATCACACGCTTTAATGCCCCTTCCAGTTCACGTACGTTGGAACGGATTCGACGAGCAATAAAGAAGGCAGATTCATCTTTTAAATCTACCCGCTGTTCTTCGGCTTTTTTCTTAAGAATGGCGACCCGTGTTTCCAGTTCTGGCGGCTCAACCGCAAAGGTCAGACCCCAGCCAAACCTGGAACGCAGACGATCATCCACGCCATCAATTTCTTTCGGGAAACGGTCGGAAGTCATAATAACTTGCTGACCTGCTTCTAATAACGCACTGAAGGTATGGAAGAATTCTTCCTGAGAACGCTCTTTTCCAGAGAAGAACTGGATATCATCAATCAGCAGGGCATCTACCTGACGGTAATAGCGCTTGAATTCAGTGATGGCATTAAGCTGCAGCGCTCGTACCATGTCGGCTACGAACTGCTCGGAACGCAAATATAAAATCCGCGCATTCGGATTCTTCTGCAACATATAGTTGCCAATGGCCTGCATCAGGTGGGTTTTACCCAGACCAACACCACCATATAAAAACAGCGGGTTATTGCTGCCACCCGGACTTTCTGCCACTTGCAGCGACGCCGCCAAGGCCAACTGGTTAGACTTACCTTCTACAAAAGTTTCAAAGGTTAAGTTTCGATCCAGATTGGTTTCGTACTGTTGCGACTTAATTGCTGCATTGGATTCTCTGGCCGCCGACATCGGGTTCTGCATCATCGCGTTCTGATTAGACCCAGAGTAAGAACTGGCTCCGAAACTTTGACCGGAAGAATGAACAATGGCAGAGGTGTTTTCCAACACAGACGCATAAGCAGGCATTCCGGAATTAGAATCCTGAGCGGTATTGGAGTAATGAGACTTGGATTCGCTGTAATCGGTATTCGAATAGTCTGAACCGGAATAGCCAGAATTTGAAAAATCCGACCCCGACTTAGATCTGGAAGACTCAAACGTCTTATCAGCTCCGGCCAAGTTCTGCATGGCGGTTTCAACACTGATGTCGTTGCTCTCGGACGTTGATTCCTGACTACTTGCTTCGTTTTGCCCATCATGGGACCAGTTCGGTACCCGCTGGTTTGAATACATACCTTGTGGCGGTGTAAAACCAGCCGAACCATCGGCCGCTTCCTGTGGTGCCTGTGCAGCAGATGTGTTTGCAAATCTGTGCGTCGGACGGGTAGGGCGGGCCATACCAAAATTAGCGCGACCACCCTGACGGACTTCAAAGGTCAGTCGTGGCGGTGCCGAGTTGGAAAACTCCATCATCAAGCCGGTTATACGGCTCAAAAACTTGTCAGACACCCAATCCCGAATGAATCGGTTAGGCGCAATGATGATCAGCTCTTTCTCATCACCTTCCACCTCAAGCGGTCTTAACCAAGTATTAAATTGCTGAGAAGGCAACTCGTTTTCAAGGCAGCCTAAACAGTGCTTCCATAGCGCAACAGACACAACAAACTCCAGAATCAATACAGCCGCGAAATTGTACCTAAAACTATAGTCTAGAGACAATAAAAATCAGCTCTACCAACACAGATATCCACAAAAAATTACCAACAGGAAACAGATTGATTAATTTATTAAATCCATATTTTTCATATAGTTAGTATAGTTAGCAACTTATTAAGAACAACTTACTAATATATTATCCACAATGTTACCAACAAACATATAAACAAGGTTCAGGTCAAGGTTTAGGTTGAACCATTTATCTGAACTACACTCTATTAGGAAACCGTAACTAGAGACTGTTAGATGTATTCTCTGAGACCCGCAAAACAAAGTGATTTAGACACCATTTTATTACTGGCCAGACAACAAGGCGTGCGCCAGGCCAGCTTGCCCAAAGAGGCATTGCATTTAAAACATTTCATTCAACAAAGTGAAGAAGCCTTCCGGCAGCCCTCTAATGCTTTGCCTTCATCAGGCCAGGCATTAAAAGCCGAAGCCCTGGCTTCTAACTATCTATGGGTGCTGTGTCATTCGGACGACGAAAGCCAGGAACCCTCGGTGGTCGGCACATTGGCCATTGAACCCTATACCGGTCAAAAAGAGCCTTTTTACAGTTATCGCCAAGAGACCCTGATCAACGCCAGCTATCGACTTAAGGTAAAACAGGACATCCCGGTGTTGTATCAATCACACGAATTGGCCGGGTTATCCCAACTGCATGGCATCACCTTATTACCTGAGCACAGAACCAACCAGGCAATCTGCCTACTCATTCAGGGCGCATTACTGTATATGTCGGAACATAATGAGCTGTTCTGCCCAACGTTACTGATCGAATTCCCCGGTTTTAAAGACGAGCGCGGTCAATCGCCGTTGTGGAAAGATTTAGGACAACACTTCTTTCAGATGACACTGGAGCAAGCCTGCTATCACGCCAGCATTGAAGACAAAGCCCTGATCGCTCAATTAATGCCGAATCACCCGCTGTATAAAAATCTGTTATCCAACACTACACAAGCTACCTTGGGCGAACCCCAGCAGGATTTGTTGGATTACTACCAGGTCTTTTTACGCGAAGGATTCACGCCATCACAGCATGTGGATATCTTCGACGGCGGCCCCTGTCTGATTTGCAATAACAACTCAGGCCACACCTTTAATGAGAATGCCAGAACTCGATTGACCCACATGCCATCCATGGCACAGCCCTGCATTATTATGAACACACAGAAACATCATCCGATTGCTATCTACTATCACAATGATCACCCCTGGAATTTAGACCTCATCGGCAACGCGCTGAATTCCACGTCCCAGGATTGGGTCCGCTTTGTGCCCACTCACCCGGGGGAGGAATCACTATGATTGTTCGTCCTATTGCCCATCATGATCTGGATGCCCTCTACGAGTTGGCCCTCGCCGCAGGTGTGGGCATGAACAGCTTACCCGCCGACCGTGACTATTTAGCTCAGAAAATCGAGCGGGCGGTTCAATCCTTCCAACAAGCGATTCCGAAAGAACAAGCCAGCTATTTATTTGTACTCGCCAATGAACAGGACCGGGCATTGGGAGTCTGCGGGATTGAGGCCTCCATCGGTTGGGATGAACCCTGGTATACCTATCGGGTAAGCCAAATGGTGCACGCCTGTCGCGACATCGACATCTACACCAATACACCAACGCTATTTTTGACCAATGATCAGATCGGCTATTCTGAACTCTGTTCTTTGCTGGTTCACCCCGATGCCCGAGGCAACAAGAATGGTCCTTTACTGAGTCGTTGTCGCTTTCTGTTTATCCGTCAATTTCGGGAATTATTCGGTCGGCAGCTGTTTGCTGAAATGCGCGGTTATAACGACGAGCAGGGGAATTCGCCATTTTGGGATGACCTCGGGAAAAAGTTCTTCAATATGGAGTTTGAACGCATCGACTTTTTAACCGGTCGGGGTCAACGTTCCATCATTGCCGAATTGATGCCCAAATATCCGGTGTACAGCCACTTATTGAGTGACGCCGCCCGAAACTGCATTGGCCAGGTGCATCCCAACACACAACCGGCACTGGAAATGCTGAAACAAGAAGGGCTCAGGTTTGAAAATTACGTTGCTATTTTTGACGGAGGCCCGGTGATGGAAGCCTACATTGATGATCTCAGACTCATCCAACAGGCCAAGCCTCTCACCGCCGTTGAATGCCAGGACGTATTGCCGGAAGGACTGCCACCACTGCTATTGTGTAATCAGTCACTGGAAGGGTTTCGCTGTCAACTCAGCTTCCAGTACCGCATAGAAGAGGATCAAATCCTGTTACCACCCAAAACCCTGGCAGCGCTGAGTCTGACCGACGACACAGTAACTGTGGCCAGTTTATATGCGCGGGACAGTAAGTAATACAAGAGACAGTAATACAAGAGATAGTAGTAGAAGGGACACGAATGCTCTGGTTGATAATGTGCCGGATACAACGCAGGGATGACACCAACAGAAAGAATTACGGTAGGTAATCCTATGTTGAAAGCCTGTCACGACTTATTGATCAACGGCCAATGGCAAGTTGGCCTGGGAGACGCCTTTGTCTCTCGTGAGCCAGCCTCCCAAGAGGTTATCTGGGAGGGCTACAGCGCCAGCGGCGACCAGGTAAATCAGGCAGTACAAGCTGCCCGAAACGCCTTCGATCGCTGGCGAAAGACAGATGTCACCGAACGTCTCAGCTATCTTCATCGCTTCGAGCAGCTGGTAAAACAACATAAGTCGGAACTAATCGAGGCCTTATGCCACGATACCGGCCGACCATACTGGGAAGCCCAACTGGAAATCCAGGCGGTGGCTAATAAAGCAGAATTGGCCTTTGAAGCCTACCTGCAACGCACCGGCGAACGTGTTATGGCCACCTCCGGCGGACACATTCAACTAAGACACAAACCCCATGGCGCGTTAGCGGTCATCACCTCGTTTGCCTTTCCTGCATCCATCGCCACAGGCTACATCATTCCGGCATTACTGGCAGGAAATACCCTAGTGCACAAAGGCAGCGAGCGGACGCCGAAAGTCTCCGATCTACTGGCGCAACTGTGGCAACGCACCGGCCTGCCCGAAGGGGTGTTCAACCTGCTGCAAGGAGACTCCACAGTCGGGCAACATCTGACACAACATCCAGACATCAATGGCGTACTCTTTACTGGCACAACGAATTCCGGCATCGAAATCAATCAACGCCTGGCCAGCACCCCTGACAAGCTGGTCTGCCTAAATATGAGTGCCAATAATCCACTGATCATTGGTGAAGTGAAACACAATCAAGCCGCTTTATACCATGCCCTGCATTCTGCGTTTATCTCCTCCGGGCAACGATGTTCTAACGCACGGCGTCTCTATCTGCCCGATACCCCTCAGGGCGATCAGCTACTGGAAGGTTTAATAGAACAGTGCCACCAACTGTTCATTGGTCGTTTTGATGAACAGCCCGCGCCCTTGATGGGACCGGTCATTAACCTGGCATCCGCCAAACAAATCTTAAAACAACAACAGTTGTTATTAAGTAAAGGCGCTCATGTCTTACTCAGCGCTCATCAGGCCGATGATAAGAGTGCTTTTATGAGCCCCGGCTTATTGGACATCACCCATTTAAAAGCCCCGTTCGATGAAGAAATTTTCGGCCCTGTGTTGCAAATTTACCGGTACCAACATTTTGAAGAAGCCCTTGAACAGGCCAATAACAGCAAGTACCTGCTGACCTCTGGGTTAATCAGTGATAATCAAGCGCAATTTGATGAATTTGATTGCACAATCCAGTCGGGTGTAGTTAACTGGAACCAACCGATTACTGGCGTGAGTGGGGCAGCCCCCTACGGCGGCGTGGGACTAAGCAGTAATCACCGACCAGGAGGATGGTACTCAGCCGATTACTGTGCGTATCCAACCACCACCATGTACCAACATGGGGTTTCTTTTCCATCCTCTCCGATTCCCGGCATCAATCTACAAGCAACACCCTGACTGCCGGAGACAAACGTCGGACGGTATATTTCCCGAACGGCCAATCAACTTCAAACGTGATGATTACTGAGGTCTGTAAAACAATGACGAACAGATCGACATTTGACGATGTCATGGTTCCTAACTATTCCCCGTTAGCGGTTGTGCCAGTCCGTGGAAAAGGCAGCCGGGTATGGGATGAAAATAACAACGAATACATTGACTTGGCAGGCGGTATTGCTGTTTCCTGCCTGGGCCATTGCCACCCTAAGTTAGTACAACGACTGCAAGATCAGGCTGAAAGCCTGTGGCACGTCAGTAACGTCATGACCAATCAGCCAGCACTGCGACTGGCCAAAAAACTGACCGAACACACCTTTGCTGAAAAAGTGTACTTTGCCAATTCAGGTGCAGAAGCCAATGAAGCGGCATTGAAGTTAGCTCGTAAATACGGCTATGACTCTTTCGGGCCAGAAAAAACCCAAATTATCTCGTTCGACAGTTCCTTCCACGGCCGCACGCTGTTCACTGTATCCGCCGGCGGTCAGGCAAAATATTCTGATGGCTTTGGGCCTTTGCCTGGCGATATCATGCACGCCACCTTTAATGACCTACCGTCGGTTGAAGCGCTGATTTCAGATCGTACCTGTGCCGTGATTGTAGAGCCGATCCAAGGCGAGGGCGGAGTAAAAGCCGCCAGCAAAGATTTTCTAAGAGGCTTACGCGCTTTGTGTGACCAACACAATGCCTTGCTGATTTTTGATGAAATTCAAACTGGAGCAGGCCGAACCGGTGAGCTTTATGCCTACCAGGGTTATGAGGTCACACCGGACATACTGACCACCGCCAAAGGCATCGGCGGCGGCTTCCCGATCGGTGCCATGCTAACCACTACCCAGATTGCCAGTGCATTAGCAGTAGGCAGTCATGGCAGTACCTACGGCGGTAACCCGTTAGGCTGCGCTGTTGCTGAAGTGGTGTTGGACATCATCTCCGATCGTCAGCTTCTGGATAACGTCAAAACCAAACACCGTAAGTTTATGGATGGCCTTGATCGCATCAATGAACGCCATAAACTCTTTTCCGACATCCGGGGTTCCGGCTTATTAATTGGTTGCGAACTCAAAGAAGCCTATCACGGAAAAGCCAAAGACTTGCTGACCGAAGCCTTGGCTGAAGGATTACTGATTTTGGTTGCAGGGCCGAATGTGATGCGTTTGGCTCCGTCCTTAATCATTCCGGACGAAGACATTGAACAAGGTTTGATGAGCCTGGACAAAGCCATTGCCAACTTCCTGGCTAAACAAAACTAGTTAAAGCGTCTCTGTTCTTAAGCCTCCAACCCACCTCTGTGGGCCGGGAGGCTCTTCCTTCATTTGACTTTCTATGTCAATTTGATCATCTGTTCTAAGTGAAATTATTTAAGACCGTACAAAATGCAATCAAAGTCTTGATTCATTCGTCTTGGTAATAGGCTCGTTAAGTTTAAGCGTTCCGGGAACTGAACGAGATTCCATGACTCTCAGTTACATGCTCAACAAAAAAGCAACGAAAAGAGCAGTCAAATCTGGGAGGGGATCTGTCATGTTTAATGAAGCTCAGCTGAATAAGCTGTATCAATACGCGTATTCTCTGGCAAGAAATACCGATGATGCCTATGACTTGGTGTATACCTGTGTTGAACGTTATTTACGAATGAATTCACCAAAACAGGAAGCCATGGCATACCTGAAACGTTCCATAAAAAACGCGTTTTTAGACCAACTTAAGTCATCTGCGCATCAAAAAGAAGTCTTGTTCGAGGATACCCTCAACAGCAAACAGACCGACGACAACTTTTGCGGTTCGGCTGTGGATAACCTGGTGGAGATGGACACAGACTGCCTGGAAGACATCTTGATCAACGAGCAGGAAGTGGTGGCTTTTACAGAACGGCTGAATGCGGAAGAAAACGAATTACTTTACTATTGGGCTGTGGAAGGGTTCACCGTGCAAGAGCTTTCAGAAGTGACCGGAAAACCCAAAGGCACCTTACTGTCAAAGCTGCATCGCATTCGTAAAAAAGCAGAACAGTTTTCCAATCGAACCAACACAACACAGGCGAGCTTAGTTCAATTCAGATCCTCTACATGACAGATAAGAAGACGTTAAAACAGGCATTACGCGCCCATTACCAACAAACCAGACTGGATCAGGATCAGCTAGCCGGGTTGGATCACTTACAGCGTAGCTATCAACCAGAGCAAGCGAGCGAATCCAACGTACCTGAAACAAAAGCCGCAGAAAAACGTCGTTCCTATCAGTTAGCCACCGCCTTATTTGCCACCTTACTGCTGGGCTTTTTCGGCGGACACCTGCTTTCGAAATACCATTATCAACAACAAATTGAGCAAGTCTCACTTCAAACAGCACCTACGTCGTCTGTTTATACAACCGATGCCCTGATTCGCGACATCGCAGAAGAAATTACTTTTAACCATAGAAAGCTCAAGCCTCTGGAAATCCAAACCCATAACTTTGACGACTTGTTGGGGTACTTTTCCATGCTCGATTTTCGACCTTACTTATCTGAATATTTCAAACCGGAAGGTCAGCTAATCGGCGGCCGGTATTGTTCCATAGGTACGGTCAGCGCCGTTCAACTCAGATACCAGGACGCGCAAGGCGACATCACCACACTCTATCAAACCAGTTACGACCCGGACGCCTTTCGTGGTTTGCCCGATGTAGAGCAAGGCGACAGCGCCGTGACTCAATATTTAAATGGCTACAAAGTCAGCTTATGGATTGAACGCGGCATCGTCATGGCAACGGTTGCTTCGCCCGATCAGTAGAAATTTTGCTCAACTCCGCCTTAATGTTTCACTATCCACTAAAATTACTTATATACTGCCCACCCGAACGTGAGGGTTGGATGCATGACCAAAGAAAACATCAAAGACTATCTGTACCAAAACATTCCTTTGGCAAAGGCCATGGGGGTTGAAGTGATAGATACAGGTAAGCACTCACTTACCCTGAAAGCCCCGCTAAGCAATAACAGCAACATGCACGGTACGGCATTTGGTGGAAGCCTATCGTCGTTGGCTTTGCTGACCGGCTGGAGCCTGATTCACACCAAAGTCAGTGATCAGTGGTTACCCCAAGGGGATTTGGTGATTGCCGAAGCGCACATTTATTATCAAAAACCGGTAGCCACCGACTTAGTTGCTCAGGCCAAAATGGATCAAAGTCAGTTCAATGAGTTCATTGAAACCTACAAAGAAAAAGGCAAAGCTCGGCTGACCATTGAAATCGAAGTAAAAACCGATAAAGGGCCTGGATGCCGTCTGGAAGGCACCTACGCGTTGATCCAATCTTAAAAAGTGCGGTGATTTTGACAGAGAAATTGAATATTTTTTAATCCCTGCTTGCCTCTTGCATCAGATTTCTCTAAAATCCACGCCCTCAAATTTGAAATGTATACATTTAATTTGCCTTAATAGGTAGCTAGCTATGAAAAGAACTTTTCAACCTTCAGTACTAAAGCGTAAGCGTACTCACGGTTTCCGTGCACGTATGGCAACTGCAAACGGCCGTAAAGTCCTTGCAGCTCGTCGCGCAAAAGGTCGTAAGTCTCTAACTGTTTAATTGCAGTTGTTGCTTACATGTCTGGTTATAGTTATCCCAAACAGTTAAGACTCTTAACCGCTCGGGACTATAACCAGGTCTTTTCCCACTCCCAATTCAAAGTTTCCGGTCCTCTTGGCGTTTTCATCGCCACCGCTAATCAGCTTGATCATCCCCGTCTTGGTTTCGTCATTGCCAAGAAAAAAGTTAAACTTGCAGTCGATCGTAACCGGATCAAACGCGTTATTCGCGATTGCTATCGTTTAAACCAACACCGATTACCAGCCATCGACATCGTCTTTATTGCCCGTCCAGGTTTAGGTCAAAAAGACAATTTGGCCATTCAAAAGTTTTCAAAATACGCGTGGCACAAACTCACAGAGCAGCAAAAGAAAGCGCGGAAAAGCGAAGAGAACGATTAATTTTTCGTCAATCGGTCGATTTCACTGCTTATTTCTGGCTCTTCGAGTGACAAATGAATAAAATGTGCGCTTTTCATGGAAAGCGACTGCAGCATAATTTCGCAACCGTTTTCACAAACTCATAGACAATAGACGTTTGGCCTACATTATGGATTTTCAAAGAATCGCCTTGGTTTTAGGTTTGGCAATCGTATCTTACATGCTGGTGCTCCAGTGGAACGAAGATTACGGTCAACCAACCAACACCCAACAAGTTTCTTCAGCGGCAGTAGTCGCAGACACTTCCACCTCCTTACCTGGGGATGACAGTCCTGTTGAAGAAAGCAGTGATGTCCCGACCGTGGTGGAAGAAACCGACATTGCACCTCAGCAAGAAACCAAAGCCAGCACCAGCCGTGTCATTCGTGTCGTAACCGACACACAGGAAATCCTGATCGATACTCTGGGTGGCGATATCATTGAAGTGCAACTGCCGAAATATCCGGTTTCTCTGGAGCAGCAGGACACACCATTCCGCTTACTCGAGCAAACCGACCAGCGTATTTATACTGCGCAATCCGGTTTAATCGGTAAAGACGGGCCAGACCGTAGTTCGAAAACTCGCCCTGTGTATCAAACAGCCAACAGCGAATACCGCCTGGCAGATGGCGAAGATAAGCTGACCGTTGATTTAAACTACACCAAAGATCAGGTTTCTATCACCAAGCGTTATATTTTCACTCGTGGTGACTATCTGGTTCAGGTTGAACACATTGTGAATAACCAGACCGATAAGCCATGGAACGCCAACGTCTTCGCTCAAATCAAGCGTGACCGCAGCATTGATCCTAGTCAGGGCACCGCCATGGGCATGCAGGCATATTTGGGTGCAGCCTTGTTCACACCGGAAGAGCCGTATACCAAGATTGATTTTGACGACATGGACGAAAGCAAGTTCAGCGACAAGATAAGCAACGGCTGGTTAGCCATGTTGCAACACTACTTTGTCAGCGCCTGGGTACCGGTTTCAGCGGAAGCTTATACCTATCAAACCCGAGTGCTTAAAAATCAGGGCCTTTACATCATTGGTATGACGGGTAACCGTTTCACCGTTGAGCCGGGAACCACTGAAAGCGTAGGCCTGCAATTCTATGCCGGTCCTAAAATCCAGGATCGTTTAGGTGAAATAGCCGACGGCCTGGAGTACACCGTTGACTATGGCTGGTTATGGTTTGTTGCCCAACCTCTGTTCTGGCTACTGGACTTCTTCCATGGCTTGGTTCAAAACTGGGGTCTGGCCATCATTCTGGTAACGGTTGTCATTAAAGCGGTTTTCTTCCCGCTATCAGCAGCCTCTTACCGTTCAATGGCCAACATGCGTCGTGTGGCGCCTAAACTGCAAGAACTGAAAGAACGCTATGGCGATGATCGTCAGAAGATGTCACAAGAAATGATGTCGCTTTACCAGAAAGAAAAAATTAATCCGCTCGGCGGCTGTCTACCGATTCTGGTTCAAATGCCGGTATTCATCGCCTTGTACTGGGTGCTTCTGGAAAGTGTTGAGATTCGTCAGGCACCGTTCATGTTGTGGATCGTTGACCTGTCGGTGAAAGACCCGTTCTTCATCTTGCCGATCTTGATGGGCGTAACCATGTTCATCCAGACCTCACTGAACCCAACACCGCCAGATCCGACGCAGGCGAAAGTGATGAAGATGATGCCGATTATGTTCACCTTCTTCTTCATGTTCTTCCCGGCCGGTTTGGTATTGTACTGGTTGGTGAACAACATCTTGTCGATCGCCCAACAGTGGTACATCAACAAACAAATTGCTGGCTAATCTTTAGATCCGCAATCATAGAAAGGCTCCTTCGGGAGCCTTTCTTGTTTTCAGCGAACCTCTCCAAAGCCCGTGGATTTCTAACTGTTTCAAAGGCAATAACAACAGGGATACAGTATTTGAGCACACAGGGCAGTATTTAGAGCGTGTTTGAAACGCTATAATCCAATACTCTTAATGAAACTAAACAATTCCAAAAAGCTGAATTGCCCCATGTCCAAACTCTACACTGAAGACACCATCGCCGCCCAAGCCACTGCCCCCGGTCGAGGCGGGGTAGGGATCATCCGAATTTCCGGCCCCAAAGCCAAAGCCCTTTCAGAACAACTCACGAAGAAAAACCTGAAACCAAGGTACGCGCACTATGGCCCTTTTTATGATCTGGAAGGGACTCAGATTGATGAAGGCATTGCTCTGTTCTTTCCAGGACCAAACTCCTTTACCGGGGAAGATGTACTGGAACTGCAAGGCCACGGTGGTCCGGTCATTCTTGATATG
>JBFHTA010000030.1:0-22469 GCA_041590855.1 Pseudomonadales bacterium | reverse complement strand
TCCCAAGGCGGTCAGCCTGAAGACGTGGCAGAAGCGGTGGCCATGTTTGCGAATCCGGCTTCCTCTGGATTACGTGCGAATACTTTACGAGTTTGCGGTCAGAATTTGGTAGGGGCGTAAACAGAATTAGGGGCCGCCTTGGCGACCCCACGTGAGCCTTTGTAAAGGCCCGTTCCAAGCGGCTCAGAAACAAGAGCCTGGTCTTAAATTTGCTATGTGGTGTATCTCATATCTGACTTGGCACCTCCTCGGTTATGAGGTTAATGTATCGACTTTCGGTCGGAGTACAGTCCCTCCCAGAACAATAGAATCGTATCCAGAAGGTCGTCCGCAGCATTCATAAAGTGTTCTTCATTAACCACATGATTAAAGTAGAAGTGTTCCAGTTTTTTCATGCGAGCCGCTTTATAGGAATCATGGTGTTGCCCATTCCAGGTAAAGACAGCCACAGGAAAATCCGAGATACCTTTCATATGTTTATAACGTATCAGGCCAGCAAGGATATGATCCCAGAATCCTTGTTCCATCCAGAACTCCATCGCAAAAGCTGAGGCATAAGACACTTCAGGATCAGGATGACTGTAGAATTTAACCAGCTCCCGACACACAAAATCGGTACTGTCCGTGGCGAGTTCCTGCTGACCAAGCAGCTCAAACGGCATTCCCAAGTGTTCCGCTACCTTGGCAATCAGACTGTAATGCGGCGTCATATACCTTAATAACCCGCCCTCGATCTGGTGCTGTTTCAGTTCCGAATAATTGGTATCGCCATTCAGGTTTAAACTTAGCTGACCAAACAAATTGCCATCACCACCCTGCGATAAGCTGTCCGAAATCATATCCTGCAATGCCGCTTGTTGAGCACTGTCGATGGATTTCATCTGACTGAACTGGGCGTGCGCTAAATTCTCAGCAAAAATGGCGAACTGAATTAAAAAATGCTGGACGTCATAATCCGTAAGTTCAGACTCGCTGAACCAGTTAATAAAATGGTTTTCTGTAAATACAGGATGCTGAACCAATTCCTCAGTAATGCGATTCTTGAATCTAAGGAAGCTTTTTAACTCTACCGGGCTGTATTTTCCGTCCAGATAGGACATCAAAGTGCTGTCGCTCAGGCTTTCCAAACCATTCAGGTCAAATTGTTGTATCGCTAAAATAGGTGACTTCATTCCGACCTCGACTGACTCATGACTGCTTGTGCAGGTAAAGAGAGAAAAATTCCCACACTACGAGCAACCGATTGTTTTTGTTAGAGCTTATATCTCCGTCTTCTGTATTTCAGAGTAGATGGCGATCAGGTGTGTCGCAAATGCGCCAAATCAAAAACAGACAAACGGGTTCACATTTTACGCATAAAAAATCAATCAATTCTAAAGGATTGGATTCAATCTGCCGAAAGACTAAAATCGTGGGTAAGATTTCGTTTTTACTAGCACTTTTTCCTGATGCCCAATTACCGCACGCCCTCAAAATCCATCGTGCACGAATACGAAGAGAAAAAAAGTCGGTTTGTGACTTACCTGGCTCGTATTAATAACGAACAGGATTTCAAGCAATGGCTTACCCGTATTCAAGCCGAACACCCAAAAGCCAGTCACCACTGCTGGGCTTACATTCTCAGAATGCCGAACGACGTTCACGGATGGAACCAAAGCGACGACGGCGAGCCTAAAGGCACGGCAGGCAAACCCATGCTTAATGTCCTGACACACGGTGATGTTGGCGAATGCGCTGTCGTTATTGCCCGATACTTTGGTGGCATTAAGCTAGGCGCAGGCGGGCTGGTACGAGCGTACTCCACAGCCACCAAACTCGTTCTGGAAGAAGCTCAATGGCAGCCGCTCGAGCACAAAGTCGGAATCCAACTGACCACCAATTATCAGGAAATAAACCAGATTCAGCGTTGGCTGGATAGCCATCAGATACAGCCGGATCAACAAACCTTTGGTGAATCCGCCGAATTATTACTCTCAATCAACGAATCGGTATTTGACGAATTCACCAGATTCGTTGAGGATTTAAGAAATACACAGATAAAAAATACTTAACCGCACATACTTCAGCCAAGCCAACATCATTGTTTGCTTCCCTCGCTGACCCGTCTACCAAGTATTTTCGCCTTAGGCATTTGAAGTAAGGATCGCACATGGAAAGACACCCTAAACGCCTCAAGACCAGTGAACTGAGCGCAGCCACTTCAACCCTCGAGGCGTCCTTTAGCGCCACCAGTGAAGTGGAGCCATTTGACGGAATATTAGGACAAGAACGCGCCGTCAACGCCATTGAATTCGGGGTTGCCATGGATCGCCCCGGTTACAACATTTATCTCATGGGTGAAAACGGTACCGGCCGTTCATCTTACGTTCAGGATTACCTGGCCAACATTGCCACCGACCAGGATGCCCCCAGTGACTGGGTCTACGTCAATCACTTCGAGAATCCTAAAGAGCCGATGGCCATTGAGCTTCCGGCCGGTTTAGCCAATAACTTCAAACACGACCTGGAACGCTTTGTAGATAATTTATTGAGCACCTTTCCTTCGGTCTTTGAACACCCTACTTACCAACACAACAAGAATCAGATCGACAGAGCCTTTAACCAACTGTACGACAAAGCACTGGACAACGTTGAGCGGGAAGCATTAAGAGCCAACATCGCGGTGTTCAAGGAAGCCGGAAGCATCACCTTCACTCCGATTCGCGAAGGTAAAGCACTGGATGAAACCGAATTCGCACAATTACCGGATGAAGACCGGGAAATCATTCACCAGACCATCAGTGATTTGGAAGACATGCTCAACAATGAGCTGATCAATCTTCCGCAATGGCGACGTGAAAGTAATGAACAACTCAGAAAGCTGAACCAGGCCACCATTGATGAAGCCATCAAACCGCTATTGAAGCCCTTAAGAAAAACTTACGGCAAATACAACGGCGTTAAACTGTTCCTGGACCGTACACGAGAACACTTGCTGAAAACGGTGATTGATCAGTTGGTGGAAGAACGCATCCTTGAAAAAATGGAAGACGCACAAAAGCGCGCTCTTCTGCTCGATCAATACGAACCCAACATCATGGTATCGCGCTCAAAAGGCAGTGGTGCACCGGTCATTTATGAAAGCCACCCCAGCTACCGCAACCTGTTTGGCCGCATTGAGTACACCACCGATCAGGGAACACTCACCACCAATTACCGACAGATTGTTCCTGGTGCATTGCATAAAGCCAATGGCGGTTACCTGGTCATTGAGGCGGACAAATTGTTGTCCGAGCCTTTTGTTTGGGATGCTCTGAAGCGCGCCATTAAATCCCGTAAGTTGACCATGGAATCGCCCTATTCCGACATGGGCTTACTTAGCCCGGCAACCTTATCGCCCGACAGCTTGCCCCTACACGTGAAGATCATCCTGATTGGTTCTCGCGAAGTGTACTATCTTCTGCAAGATTACGATGAAGAATTCCGCGAGCTCTTTCGTGTCCTGGTCGACTTTGATGAACGTTTGCCACGTACACCCACCGCACTGACCTTCTTCACCCAACTGCTAAAAAGCCGTGTGGATGAAAAAGGCTATCGGGATTTATCCGAAGAAGGTGTGGCCCGTATGGTGGAATACAGCTCACGTCTGGCAGACAACCAACGCCACCTGTCCGCAAGAATCGGCGACATTTTCGAGCTACTGGGTGAAGCGGAGATGGTTCGTAAACTGTCCCGGGACGCATTAATTGATCGCAAGCACATCGACAAAGCCCTTTATGCCAAACAGAACCGTACAGGCCGCATCGCCGACCGTATTCTGGAAGAGATGCTCGACGACACCATTTTGATTGATACAGAAGGTGAAGCCATCGGTAAGATCAACGGCTTAACGGTCTTGGAAATCGGCGACTCCACGTTTGGAACACCAGCGCGTATCACCGCTGTGGTATACCCGGGGTCACGTGGCATTGTCGATATCGAGCGAGAAGCCAACTTGGGCCAAGCCATTCACTCCAAAGGCGTTATGATTATGAGCGGTTACATGGGCGGTCGTTACACCACTGACTTCCCGCTTGCCATGTCAGCCAGTCTGGCCATGGAACAAAGCTATGGCCATATTGATGGGGACAGCGCCTCACTGGCCGAACTGTGCTGTTTGCTGTCGTCACTAACCAAGACGCCAATCAAGCAATCATTGGCAATGACCGGCTCAATGAACCAACACGGTGAAGTACAGGCGATTGGCGGAGTTAACGAAAAAATCGAAGGCTTCTTCCGACTGTGTGAAGCGCGTGGATTAACCGGCGACCAAGGGGTAATCATCCCGAAATCCAACGTCCGGAATCTCATGCTCGACCAAAAGATCATACAAGCGGTCGAAGCTGGCACCTTCCACATCTATGCGGTTGGTCACGCCGATGAAGCGCTTGAATTACTTACTGGCGCTGAACCCGGCACCGAAGATGAAAACGGCGAATTCCCGGACAATACTTTTAACCGAAAAGTCGTAGATCGATTAAAAGAACTTGCCGAAATTGAAGAAGGCGAAGAAGAGGACGAGGAAGAAGAAAACGCTGGCTGATGAAGATAATACAGGCACCAAAGATAATCTTGGTGCCTGTTCTTAATCCAAGATCAAACAATCGATAACCAGGAGAAGCCTTCTTCCTGGTTAGCCACCTTAATCCAGTCCCGACCTTTTGCGCATACCTGAACCAGCTCATTCAGCGCCAGATCCACCTGATTATTCTGTTCACTGACATGAGAAACCACCAAATGTTGAAGTCTGTCCTGATCCACCTGAGCAAGAAACTGGGCCGCCTGCTGATTATTTAAGTGGCCGTAATTACCCGCCACCCTGTGCTTCAGTGACGGTGGGTAAGGTCCATATCGCAACATTTCAAGGTCGTGGTTGCATTCCAACAGCAAGGCATCACATTGCTTGTAATGATTGACGACGTAAGGCGTGTAGCTACCCAAGTCGGTCAGGATGCCCAACCGACGGTTTTGGTAATGCACCACGTACTGTACGGGCTCCTGGGCATCATGAGGAACAATCACGGGCTGAATGCTCAAGGCACCGACTTTAAAGGGTTCATGACTGCAAATAAGCGCTAACTGAGGATGGGTTTCTAATGATTTGGCACGTGCGGTTCCATAGGTCATGTAGACTGGTATCTTATATCGGCGGGCAAACGGCGCTGCGCCCTTGATATGATCCCCGTGCTCATGGGTGACCAACACTGCAGATACCTGGCTGGGTTCCAACGACAACGAAGCCAAGCGACTCTCGGTTTCTTTAACAGTGAACCCACAATCAATCATGATGATGGTGTCTTCTGCCTTCACCAAGGTGGCATTTCCTTTACTCCCACTACCGAGAGACGCAAACTCAATGACACTCATCGCATACAAACTACAGAAATCAGATAAGACAAAAATTAAGACGCGGACACCAGATCACGGTGTCCGCAGGCCAGATTAATACAATCTGTCTTGAACAAACTCTAAAACTTTCAGAGCCAACGATGGGTCCAGCACCTCACCGTCTTTATTTACCGCCACAACTTCAACACGGTATTCATCCAATGCCGATACTTTCAACAGAAGTTCCTGATCGTTCTCAGAAATTTCATCCGCACCAAATAAAAGAGCAAAGAAGCCAGGCTCTTCCTCTTTCGCCCTGGTGTTGTAGGTCACAAAGATATTACCTTCAGAACGGTTTCGATCAGTCACTTTCAGAATCAGGTCGTCTGCCGAATTCACCACAGACGCCCAGGCCCGATCAAAACGCGCATCCAATTGCAAGACAGGATACTCGTCCTCATTGCGCACCAAGGCCACACGGGAATCACCAACAATACCTTCTGCAAGGAAAGAGGTACTCTGACCAGACACCGTTTGTTTCGCCAGGAAGGTAATTAGCTCATCAATCACAGCCGCTGATAACGCCAGATTTTCAGACTCTTTGGGCCATTCTTCATTTGGCTCATAAACACTCGGCGCCGAGGTACTTTCGTACAAGCCTACCGAACGTTGCACCAGATGAACTTCAGTCAAACCTCGTCGAATGCCTTGTTCAACAGACACCCGATATTTATCCAGCAGATCATCCCCCAGGAACACACGACCTTTAACACGTGCCATCAAAGACTGACGTTCATCGTTACGCTTCACCCAACGTGTTTCCAACACCCCTTCTTTGGGCTGTTCATAAACAATGGCAACGCGGTGAAGATCCCAGAATTGACGAACCAACGGCCAAACTTGGTTAGGTGGCTGAGCCACAACAATCCAGCGTTGATCGTCCAACTTACGCAACTGGACACCATCTTTATCATCAGTCAGAGATAAGGGTTCGGGCCGTGGTACTTCAGCAATTAACTCACCGGGTGCCAGCGCCTTCTTTTCCGGAATCGGATAAAGATCGATAAAATCGTTGGTTTCACCATCCAACCCACGGGTTGGCTGACTTTCCTGTACATTCAGATACTCTTCATCGAGATTGGAAAACAAAGAGCAAGAAGACAAAGAAAATGCAGCAACGACCATCATCGCGGCTGCATTCATACCTTTGAGCTGTTTATAGAAAGACACTCAAACTTCCTTTTTATTATTTAATCGCACCTGCGGCTTTTAGTGCTTCATGCACTTGCGCATGATACTTAGAATCCAGAACGGTTAATGGCAAACGAATGCCTTCGCCCATAATACCCATGTCAGCCAGCGCCCACTTCACAGGAATGGGGTTGCTTTCCACAAACATGGCTTCATGAACGGGCATCAAAGAGTCGTTCAAAGCTTTCGCCTCTTCAGCCTTTCCATCCAATGCCAACTGACACAGTTTCGACATTTCAGCCGGAAGTACGTTAGCAGTCACTGAAATGTTCCCGTGACCACCCAATAGAATAAGCTCGTAGGCAGTCGGATCATCACCGGAATATACAGCGAAATCTTTGCCAACCAATTCAATTACTTGCTTGGCTCGCTCAAGATCACCAGTAGCTTCTTTGATACCCACAACGTTTTTAAGTTCAGAAATACGGGCAACCGTTTCTGGCAACATATCGCAGGCAGTACGGCCCGGTACATTGTATAAAATCTGTGGAATTTCTACGGCATCGGAAATGGCTTTGTGGTGCTGAAACAAACCTTCCTGGGTTGGTTTGTTGTAATAAGGCGTTACCAACAAACAAGCATCGGCACCGGATTGATGAGCGGTTTCCGTCAATTCAATCGCTTCCGCAGTGCTGTTTGCACCGGTACCGGCAATCACAGGAATACGACCTGCTACACGATTCACCACATGTTTGATTACCAGGCAATGCTCTTTCACATCCAGAGTCGCAGACTCTCCTGTGGTGCCAACCGCTACAATGGAATCGGTTCCATTGTCGATATGAAAATCGATCAAGCGATCCAGAGCTCCCCAATCTACTTTGCCGTTTTCAAGCATAGGGGTAACAAGTGCAACAATACTGCCGGTAATCATTAGGCCTCTCCGATGGAATTCCAAGCCGCTCATTTTAGAGCCCTCCACCGTAGGACACAAGGGAAACACGAGGGATTCTCATCTCAGCCAAGGATTTTTTATAAGATAAGTTTAATAACCGAGGACCATCGCCTATTATTTGTCTAAATCAAGGGAACCGCAGAATAAAAACAACCACCAAGTGCCCGATTTAACGCATACGGGCTAAGACAATAAATGAAAGAAATAAATTGGGCAGTATATGTTACAAAATAATCTCGTGATCACCGCGCTTGGTTCAGACCGAGCGGGCATAGTAAAAGACCTATCCACATTAATCGCAAACCACGGCGCCAATATTCAAGACAGCCGTATGACGGTTTTAGGTGGTGAGTTTGCCATCATCATGTTGGTATCCGGAGACGAAGACAACATCGTCGAACTGGAAAATAAACTGGGGCAGGAAGCCGAAGCCCTGAATCTCACCACCATCATTAAACGCACCGGTGGTCGTGAAACCTGCCACGACACCATTGCGTACGTGACAGAAATCATTGCCATGGACAACCCGGGCATTGTGTCTGAAATCACCGGTTTCTTCTCAACCCGACACATCAACATCGATGACTTATCCACAGGCACCTATGCTGCTCCGCATACAGGTACCCGCATGTTTAACCTCACCATGCGAGTCAACATTCCAAGCGGTCAAAGTATTGCCAAACTCAAAGACGAATTCATCCAGTTCTGCGATGACCGTAATCTGGACGCCATCATTGAACCGCTGCGTTAATAGTTGACTCTTCATTACACCGGCAGAGTATTTACCCTCTGCCGGACACATCCAATTCACTCCCGCTTTCGTATACAATTCATCGCAACCACGTTTACATTTGTTTTGAATCTAAAGGAATTCACTATGACAGAACTTGTTGTAGGGCAGCCAGTCCCGGACTTTACCGCCGAAGCTACCAATGACACCACAGTCACACTGTCGGCGTTAAAAGGTAAAAACCTTATTATCTATTATTATCCTAAAGACAGCACACCTGGCTGTACTACGGAAGGTCAGAACTTTCGGGATCTTTACAGCGAGTTTCAATCACACAACACCGAAATTTTCGGGGTATCAAAAGACTCTATGAAACGACACGATAACTTCCGTGCAAAACAGGAGTTTCCGTTTGAATTGATCTCAGACCCGGAAGAAGAGCTGTGCAAACATTTCGATGTAATTAAGCTGAAAAAACTCTATGGGAAGGAATACATGGGCATTGAGCGCAGCACTTTCCTAATTGATGCCGAAGGCATCTTGAGAAAGGAATGGCGCAAGGTCAAAGTGAAAGGCCATGTTGATGAAGTCTTAGAAGCGGTCAAAGCGCTTTAAGCCTGTCGTGAAATAAGTCTGAAAGGTAGATAAGTCTGAAGGCAGAATAGTGAGTAATGAGACGAGCAATGACAGCCCCTTCATTGCTCGCTATTCACACCAAGGATGTTATGGCTTTATTCAACCGCATCCGGAACATCATGATGATGCGCTACTTTTGGCCAAGCCGTCATAATTGCCTTAATCAGGGTCGCCAGCGGAATCGCAAAGAAAATCCCCCAGAAGCCCCACAGCCCGCCAAAGAATAACACAGCAACAATGATCACCACCGGATGAAGATTTACCGCCTCAGAAAACAGCAAAGGCACTAGCACATTGCCGTCTAACGCCTGAATCACCAGATATACAATCATCAAGGTCGCAAATTCCGAGCCCATTCCCCATTGGATCAATCCCACGACTGCAACAGGCACTGTCACCACTGTCGCGCCAACATAGGGAATCAATACCGACAAACCAACCAACAAAGCCAACAACACAGAATATTGAAGCCCGAGAATGGCAAAGCCAATATAGGTTGCAACGCCAACAATCACAATTTCTATCACTTTTCCACGAATGTAGTTAGCGATCTGCTCATTCATTTCTTCACCCACCTCATCGAGCATCCGGCGCTTTTTCGGCAAAACAGACTGGAGCAAAGTAATGAAATAGTCTTTATCCTTCAGAAAGAAGAACACCATCAGAGGAACGACCACAAAGTAAATCAGAATAGTGATTACACCAGGAATACTCGAAACACTGAGAGAAACCAGAAATTGACCCAACTGCCCTATTTCTCCCTTCGCCAGTGAAAACCATTCAGTCAGCTGCTCTTGGCTTAACTGCCCGGGATACTGATGAGAAAGCTCGGTAAGGTATGTTTGCAACTGGGTACTGTACCTGGGGACTTCAGCAAAAAAGGTGGTAAGCTGCGACCATACCAAAGGTAGCAGCACCAACATCAGCGCCAACATCACCCCCACAAAGAAGACCACAGCCAAGGAAACGGCCAATAATTTAGGAGCCCCCCTGGCGGTCAACAGATTCACCAGGCCCTGCAACATATAAGCAATAATAATGGCAGCAATCACAGGCGTTAGAATTCCGCCAAATAACCACAAACACACTGCCGTAAAAAACAACAGCAGTAGGAAAACGACGGGTTCTTCTTCTGAAAAATACTGACCAGCCCAACGTTTTAAAATATTAATCATTCACGATTTCCCTTCTTTATCCAATAGCGGTACTGATCTTGGTCATGTTCTGCGTGCAACAGTTCATTCACAGAATTGTTAATAAACACCGGAATATCCCGCCAAGATCCTGCATCTGTGGCAATTACCTTAAGCACTTGCCCGGGCGTTAATGTATTTAAGGACTGTTTTGTTTTAAGCAATGGCAGTGGGCAATTAAGACCACTGGTATCCAGTAATTCATCGTAATGTGCTGGAACTGAAGGATCACTCATATTGTCTTTACTATCATTTACCAAGTAATGAAACGCGCAATCGAGTTAATTTTGCCACTCTGAGCCACGTAGCGCTGCGGATATACATAAACATCCAGTTGGTATAGTCTAAGTAAAAAACATCGGGTACCGCTAGCACCAATGATTAAAACCTATCGCTTCTTTGCAATTTTATGCGCTTTTCTGATTGCTTTTCAGTCAGTTGCCTATGCCTCCAACGATCTTCCTACCCTTGGCGACACCACTTCCGGTTTTATTTCACTGGAACAAGAGCACAAACTGGGTCGTGGCTGGTTAAGAGCACTCAGAAACCAAACCCCGATTCTTGAAGACCCTTTATTAAACGACTATCTGGAATTCACCATTTATCGTTTGGTAGAAAACAGTCAATTAACAGATCGTCGAATTGAGACCATCATCGTCGACAACAATTCCCTTAATGCCTTCGCCGTTCCCGGCGGCATTATTGGCGTTAATACCGGCTTATTCCTTTTCTCAAACAACGAAGGCGAGTTTTCATCGGTACTCAGTCACGAATTAGCGCACATCAGCCAACGACACTTTGCCAGACGAGTGCAGGACGCCGAAAAACGTCGCCCATTAACCATGGTCGGGTTACTAGCCTCTGTATTGTTAGCCGTCACCACAGGCGGAACAGCCGCCATTGCAGCCGGTTCCACCACCTACGCAGCCAGTGCACAAGCTCAATTGGCTTTTAGCCGGGACATGGAGCAAGAAGCCGACCGCATCGGAATGGACACCCTTTATAAATCCGGTTATAGCCCGCAGGACATGACCAACATGTTCAGAAACATGAATGAAGCCAAGCGTTTCTGGGGAACAAATCCACCAGAATACCTGCTGACACACCCATTAACCGAGTCCCGTATCTCCGACAGTGCCAACCGCGCTTCCCAGTACACGCTAAAACAAAGCAAGACCAATTTTGAATTTCTGCTAATGAAGCGCCGAGCTGAGATTCATGCCATTACGTCTGCTAAGGAATGCATAAAAAAGTACCAGGAAAAAACAGAATCTGCTGCCAATGGCAAAAATCAAAGCGCATTTTACGCATTGGCAATTTGCCAAATGGAAGACAAACAGTATGAAACGGCATTAACAACACTGGCCAGCATTCAAAAGTTATACCCAATGAGCATCACCTTGAATGTGCTTGAAGCTGAAATATTGACCCGACAAGAAAAACTGGACGAAGCTGAGAAGTTACTGAAAAAACTGCTGGTCGACAACCCAGAAAACTATGTGATCACCATGTACCTGGCAAACACCTATGGCAAAAATAACAAAGCTCGCCAAGCCGCGTTTCTACTACAAGACCTAAGCTACCAACGCCCTAATGATCCGCACGTATGGACACGCCTGGCTGAAGCACACCGCATTAACAATAACCAGATCGGCTATTACAAAGCGGCGGCCGAGTATTACCAATTAAACGGCGACTTTACCAACGCACAACGACAACTGATGAGAGCCGTCAAACTGGCCGAATTTGATTTCCATGAGAAATCCATCATTGAAGAGCGGATTAAATTCATTGAGTCTTTAAAAACAGATTTTAATCAGTAACCTCTCGTCTCAATTAACAAACCCCCTAAGCATAAAAAAGCCTCAATCGAGGCTTTTTTACTTCGTAACGAATGTTTTAGCGCTTACTTAGGCGCATTAAAATCCAACATACGCTGTAATGGCTTCATTGCTTTTTGTCGAACAGTTTCATCAACAAAAATTTCTTCACCACCGTTCTTAAGTACGTTTTCAATACGCTCAAGCGAGTTCATCGCCATCCACGGGCAATTTGCACAACTGCGGCAGGTAGCACCTTCTCCAGCAGTTGGCGCTGCAATCAACTCTTTATCCGGGGCTGCTTGCTGCATCTTATAGAAGATACCGCGATCGGTAGCCACGATGCACTGTTTGTTCGGCAACTCGGTTGCGGCCTTAATCAACTGGGATGTCGAGCCCACGACATCGGCCAGCTCAACCACCGCCTGAGGTGATTCCGGGTGCACCAGAATGGCAGCATCCGGATAAACTTTCTTAAGGTCTGCCAGCGCTTTTCCCTTGAACTCGTCGTGTACGATGCACTCGCCGTCCCAGAGGATCATATCTGCGCCCGACATACGCTGCACATAGCTTCCAAGGTGCTTATCCGGTGCCCAGATCACTTTCTCACCATTCGCTGCCAGATGCTCAGCCACATCCAAAGCGATGCTGGAAGTCACAACCCAGTCAGCTCTTGCCTTTACCGCCGCTGAGGTATTAGCGTACACCACCACAGTGCGGTCAGGATGTTGATCACAAAATTCTGAAAACTCTTTTTCGGGACACCCCAGATCTAACGAACAGGTGGCATCCAGCGTTGGCATGTAAACCGTTTTTTCCGGGCTAAGAATTTTGGCGGTCTCGCCCATGAATTTCACCCCGGCAACCAACAAGGTTTCTGCCGGATGGTTTTTCCCGAAACGAGCCATTTCAAGGGAATCTGCAACACAGCCACCGGTTTCTTCTGCTAACGCCTGCACATGCTCATCGCAATAATAGTGTGCAACTAATACGGCATTTCGCTCTTCCAGCAGCTGTTTGATCCGATCTTTATAAGCCTTTACTTCTTCATCCGAAAGGACTTTAGGTGCAGACTCGAAGTGCTGCTGCACGAACAAGCGATCCAAATCAATTTCAATACGTGGTTGACTCATAAAGCTCTATCTACTTCTTTTGATGCTATCACTGATAGCTCGGATTTTAGCATACACTGTGCATTGATCGAAGCATGCAAGCAGACAAGTGGTAAATTACAGGCAAGAAAAAAGGGAGCAAAGCTCCCTTGAAGAATGGTGGGTCGTACAGGATTCGAACCTGTGACCAATTGGTTAAAAGCCAACTGCTCTACCAGCTGAGCTAACGACCCATTATCTGGTTTCAAAACTAAAAGCTGACGCTGTCAACTTCTTTTAAATTCGTGGTGGGTCGTACAGGATTCGAACCTGTGACCAATTGGTTAAAAGCCAACTGCTCTACCAGCTGAGCTAACGACCCGAAGTGGCTGCGTATATTAACGTCAAAATTTTCAATTGCAAGACTTTTTTATAAATTTCCTTACTAACTTTTGAAAAAAATCCATCGCAGCCAAAAATTACTATTTAAGTGTTCAACTTTTCACCAAAACTACTGATATCGGGTAGGATCAGTCAAACCAGCCTGTTGAAAACCAACCGCTCTCAAACGACAGGCATCGCACTTTCCACATGCCCGACCATCATCATCCGCCTGATAACAAGAAACTGTTAATGCGTAATCTACGCCCAATTTCGTCCCGTCTTTTACAATATCAGCTTTAGACAGTTTCATCAGCGGAGTATTAATTCGAATCTCTTGCCCTTCTACGCCCATTTTGGTCGCTAAATTAGCCGTGCGCTCAAAAGCCTCAATAAACTCCGGACGACAATCCGGATAGCCTGAGTAATCCACTGCATTCACACCAATAAAAATATCCTGAGCCTCAATAACTTCAGCCCACCCCAAAGCGATTGCCAAAAAAACGGTATTTCGAGCAGGAACATACGTAACAGGAATACCTTCCGATTCTTGCTCTGGCACGTCGATAGAATCGTCTGTCAGCGCCGAACCGCCAATATCATCCAGATTCAGGGTCACGACTTTATGCTCTTTCACGCCCATCTGAGCCGCTACACGCTGTGCTGCAGTTAATTCAGAGGTGTGTCGTTGACCGTAGTTGAAGCTCAGTGCATAGCATTCAAACCCCTGCTCTTTGGCCATAGCCAACACGGTGGCCGAATCCAAACCACCTGATACCAATACGATGGCTTTCTTTGTCATCATTACCTCAATGCCTTTATTGTTTACTACTCGCGTTTTTATTGATGAAGTCTATACAGACGCAATTGGCATATAGAAAAGTCATGTAAAAACCATCCGCCTTAGTCATATGCCACTGATTTAGTGTTAAGAAACCTTAACGACCCGGCTCATCGTTCCATAATAGTTTATGAAGCTGAAGCTGCATGCGTACCTGAATCCCATCCTCCACAATCCAATCCGCCAAGTCGGTGGCGGACACCTGATGGAAACTAGGAGAAAATAATACTTCTCCTGCTTTTTCCAACAGTTGATATTGATCCACCTTCATTTTTGACCAGTCATAATCCTGTCGACTGCAGATAACAAACTTCACCTGGTCTTGCGGGGTCAAATACGCAAGGTTATCGTACAAATTCCGATGACTTTCTTCAGAATCCGGCGTTTTCAAATCCAAAACTTTGACAACCCGCTCATCAACTTCAGAGACGTCCATCGCACCACTGGTTTCCAAAGACACTTCATACCCTTGGTCACATAAACGCTTCAGCAAAGGCAAGCAATTAGGCTGAGCCAATGGTTCCCCGCCGGAAACAGTGATCTGCTTTGTCGGATAAGCAGCGATTTGCGCCATAATGGCATCCAACGTCATCCACTCCCCACCACTGAACGCATATTCAGTATCGCAATACTGACAACGTAAAGGGCAGCCGGTTAAACGCACAAATACCGTCGGCAAACCCACCGTGCGGGTTTCACCTTGCAGCGAATAAAAAATTTCAGTGATTCGAAGTTTGGGAGATTCCGACGCCACCGCGTCAGAAGAAACAGCTTGAGACATAGATTAATATTTCACCAACAAAAACTGAGGCGCGATATTAACCGAAGAGAGAGCGATATGAAACCGACGAACACAAGGGATTTATGATATTCCCCCGTATTCGCCGTTTTATCCGATCGATACCCTTAATTCGACGCACTTAGCTTCGACTTAGCTTTTCTGGCTTCCGCAGAGTTCGGGTAGGTTTCTAGCAGCTGTTTAAGCAGTTGCTCGGATTGAGTTTTCTCGCCCTGACTGCCCTTCATGATAGCCAGAGAATACAAACTGGTCGCCGCCTTTAAGCTCTTTGGATACTCTTCCAGCACACGATTGTAAAAACCTTCCGCTTTTTCAAATTCACCGCCGCGCTTATAAATCTGGGCCAACCAATAATAGACATTGGGTTTTAACGGAGTGTCCGGATAGTCTTTCAGCAAACGAACAAACTCAAGCGCTGCTTTGGTATCACGACCACCTTCGTCAAGAATAGCCTTGGCTTTCTGGTAACGAGCCTGATCAGAATCACCTGTGGTGGAAGTATCTGTGATTGCCACATCAGATTCAGAAACATCATCGTCCTCACTGCCAACATCTGTCGTGACAGAAGTCACAGGCTGACGTTCAAGCGCTACCAGCTTCTCTGCCATCTTTTGCAGGCGTCGATCCAAATCTTCATAGAGAGCCTTACTCTTGGCTTTCAACTCACCTATTTGGCGCTCCTGATTTTCAACTTTGGCGCGTAGAGTCTGCAACTCCTGAATCAATAGTTCACGATCATCCGCTAACGGGTTTGCTGGTTTGACGCCATCCGTAATGATGCCAAAGTCTTCAACTTCATCCGCATCCGCTTGCGAAGCAACCGTTTTTGTTTCAGGTTGAGCACCAAACTCAGACGCCAACTGGGTTCCAGATGGAATCTCTGAGACAGGTTGAACCGGTGTCGTTTGCATAGCAGCCGGAGAAGCTTGTGTAGCAGAAGAAGCAGGCGCTTTTTGGATTCGTTCCGAAGGGGCCACATAACTTGGCGATGATTCAGTCACCTGAACCGCCCACAAGGCACTCGGCAAGGTTGTCAAAACCAGCACATTAAAAAGGGGCTTCGCAAAGCGAGCCCCTAAAAGACCATGTAATAATCTTTTTTGCATAAGTAAACCGCTGTCAATCTAGGACACAGTCAGATAAGACACTAAGCAACCGCTTAGTAGCTTAATTCAACGCGACGGTTTTTAGCGTGATTAGAGAAATCTGCAGGCTTCTCTTCACCATAGCTGATCACTTCAATCTGAGAAGCAGCTACGCCTTGGGCCATCAACACTTGTGCAACCGCTTTACCACGACGCTCACCCAATGCAAGGTTGTACTCACGAGTACCACGCTCGTCCGCGTGACCTGCCAAGTTTACTTTAGCGTTTGAGTTCAGTTTCAAATAAGCTGCATGAGTTTTCAGAGCATTAAGCGCGTCACCTTTCACTTCAGATTTATCGAAGTCAAAGTAGAAAACGGTCAATGCAGCCATAGCAGCGTCTTTCGCAGCATTTGCTTCTGACATTGAGTTTTCTGCCATTGAGTCAGCAGTCTGACCAGAAACAGCTTGGCCACTCACACCAGAAGTCTGACCAGTACCAGCGGTAGACGTTGAAGAACCTGTTGATTCAGTAGCAGGTGCAGATGTGGTAGTGGTTCCTGCAGTTGAAGACGACGTATCTTCTTGAGTCGGGTTAGAACCACAAGCGGTTAACACTGCGGCTGACAGAGATACTAGTGCAAATTTCTTGAATGGCGTTAAGTCCATAATCTTTCCCATGATCCAGTTAGGTTATCAGTTTCAAATTTTAAATACTTATCAAGTTCAAACTGCAGGTTATCGTCTTAAGTAAGGTGACCACGCAGGTTCCCGTACATCACCCTTGCTTGATGGTAAGCGCATACTCACTTCACCATCAATGGATACTACCGACAATACGCCTTGATCTCGGTATTTAGTAGCATAGATCACCATTCCACCATTTGGTGCAACACTTGGTGATTCATCGAGATCACTTTCAGTTAAGACTTTAATTCGTCCTGTCTGCAAGTCTTGTCTTGCAATATGGAAAATCCCATCGGTGCGATGCACCATGACCAAATAACGACCATCCCTTGTCATTTGTGCTCTGGCGTTGTAATCCCCCACGTATGTTAAGCGCTCCACCTTGTTAGTTGCAAGGCTAAGCCTGTAAATCTGCGGATTTCCAATACGATTAGAAGTAAAAATAATGCCTTTTCCATCCGGTGTCCAACTTGGCTCGGTATCAATCGCATAATGCCGAGTCTTACGGGATAACTGTTTGGTTTGAAGATCCAGTACATAGATCTCAGGATTACCATCCCTCGACAGCACAAACGCGAGCTTTTGATCGTCCGGAGACCAACTCGGTGCACCATTTAATCCCTCAAAGGAAGACACCCGAACCCGCTTCCCGGTTTCCTTATATTGAATATAAATGGCCGGACGCCCCAATTTCTGGCCTTTACGCCGCTCAAAAGAGACATAAGCCAACTTTTTCCCATCGTTTGACCAGCTTGGCGAAATGATTGGCTCGTCAGATCTAAGCACATACCGTGCCCGACCGCCATCTGCATCCGCAATATTCAATTGATACATAGGATTACTCTTAACGTTTTCAACGGTAACGTAAGCAATCTCTGTAGAAAACGCGCCCGGCTTGCCCGTTATCTTTTCATAAACCTTATCACTGATGTAATGAGCTATGTCACGAAGTTGGTGTTCTTGCCCTGGCACGACCTCAGCCAACACGCTTTGCCCCAGAAAAATATCAAACAACTCATATCGCACCTGATATTCACGTGAAGCCAGGTCATAGCCGATTTGTCCTATCAATACAAAGTCCTGATTGGTTCGCTCCCAATCAGAAAAAATAAAGTCCTCTGCCCGATTTGGCAGACTTAACATTTTGCCTACCGGCAAAAGATCAAAATAACCACTGCGGTATAAGTCGTTGGACACAATCCCGGAAATATCTTCCGGTAACGCATTATTGCCCTTCCAGGCAAAAGGCACGACAGCCACCGGAATGGCGCTTTCAACACCTTTGGTAATAAGCAACTTCAATTCAGCATTAACATGAGCTGAAAGAAACAACATGATACTCAGCACAGTCGTGCGCCAGATCATCATTCAAAACTCCTAGCCCTAGCTGTCTAACTCCGGGGCGAATTCCAGTTTAATTCTCATGATTCTTTTAAACGTAGCTTCATCTAGGTCCCTGATTTCAGGAATAGTTCCCATTTTCCATGCAGCCTGTTCTGCGCTTCGATCAAATGCACTATTGCCGGATGATCTTACTGTTTCCACTTTCCTTAAATCACCATCAGGTTGAAAGTGGAGACGAAGCACAACATTCCATTGGCTATCATAGCCTGGTGGAAGTTCCCAATTGGCTTGTACGGATTCCTGAATAATTGCAATAACCTGCATAAACAGGTTGTTCATTTGCTCTTCTCTGGCAGACGCCTGTTGTTGGTCTGCTTTCTGCTTCTCAAGCTCAGCCAACTCTTTCTCAAGCGCTTCAAGCTCTTTTCGCTCTTGCTCTTCCTGCGCTTTACGCTTGCGCTCTTCTTCCTGCTTAGCCAGTTCTGCCTCTTGCTTGGCCAACTCTTCTTTCGCCAAGCGCTCCGCTTCTTGTTTGGCTTTTAACTCATCCGCTTTTTTCTTTTGTTCTTCAAGGCGTTTTTGCTCTGCCTCTTTTTGCTTACGCGCTTCCTCTTTCTTTTTCAACGCCAAGGCTTCTTGTTTTTTCTTCTCTTCCGCCGCCTTACGTTTGGCTGCTTCTTTGCGTTTTTGTTCCTCTAGTTTGCGTTTCTTTTCTTCTGCTTTACGCTTTTGATCAGCAATACGCTTCTTTTCCGCTGCTACACGTTTACGCTCTTGTTCCGCTTTACGCTTACGTTCAGCTTCCCACTTTCTTCGCTGCTCGGCCAAATCCTTTTGCTTTTGCTGTTTGAACGGATCATCTGTTACCAGAGACGCTTTGACATGAGGAACATGCACCTCTTTGGTTTTTTCGTGCTCCCATCCCCAATCGAGAAGCAAAAACAGGGCAAACGCAACATGCACAGCCGTTGAAATCAGCAGGGGTGTTTTGAAACTGCGCAACTCATTAGTCAGATTCATTAGCTATCAGCAGGCTCTGTAATTAGTCCAACGTTCTCAATACCGGCTTGCTGAAGCTGAGCCATAAGCGTCACAACCTTGCCATAAGCTACGTCCCGGTCACCACGAATCAATACCGCCACATCCGGAGTTTGAGAACGAGCGGCTTTGATTCGGATTACCAGCTTGTCCAACTCAATGGCTTTTTTCTGATCTGCACTGATGGATAAGAAGTAGTCACCTGTTTTATCAATAGAAATGACCAAAGGATCGGCTTGTTTGGTTTCATCAATCAGTTCAGAGTCCACTTTGGGTAACTCAACACTAACCCCTTGCGTTAATAGGGGGGCGGTCGCCATAAAGATCACCAAAAGCACCAGCATAACGTCAATGTAAGGCACCACATTGATTTCAGACATTGGTCGATGCTTTTTATTACTGCCTCGAATAGGCTGAGGAGCTGCCATGATTTTACCTTTTTATAAGCAAGCGCAAATTTACAAGAACGCGCAATATTTAACGCTTCCGATATCGATCTATTAACCTTGGGAAACGTGCACTTTACGGTGAAGAATTGCAGAAAACTCGTCCGCAAAGGTTTCATAACTGCTGACAACATCATCCGCCATTGCCGTAAAGCGGTTGTAGCCAATCACTGCAGGGATCGCAGCAAACAAACCGATAGCGGTTGCAATCAAAGCTTCCGAAATACCAGGAGCAACCACAGCCAGCGTTGCCTGCTTCATAGTAGCCAGACCACGGAACGAGTTCATAATCCCCCATACCGTGCCAAACAGCCCAATGTAAGGACTGGTAGAACCAACAGTTGCCAGGAAAGGTAAGGTTTCCTCAAGCTTTTCTGCTTCTTTAGAACAGGCAACTCGCATGGCGCGCTGAGTGCCTTCCATAATGGCATCTGGATCAACACCAGGCTGCTGACGCAAACGACTGAACTCTTTAAAGCCTGCACGAAAAATATTTTGCATCCCGCTGTCCGGGTCCGGATTGGTCGACACTTCCCGATAAAGTTGCGCTAAATCCATACCTGACCAAAAGCGCTCTTCAAAGTCACTGGCGGAACGCTTTGCTGCCGATAAAATGCGTGTTCTTTGAACGATAATGGCCCATGAAATAATGGATGCCAAAACCAGAATAAGCATCACCAATTGCACAAGCAATGATGCATCACTCACCAGCTGCCAAACTGATAGTTGTTCCTGCATTGTTTAATCCTTATCGACGTTAGAGCGTAAGCTAACAATTAAAGTGAAATCTTAGGTCTTCAAGTTAAGAACTTAGATTTATTGATTAGTTCAGAGATTGGTTCCCCAATATACACGATTTGCGTAAAACTTCACTCTATGGACAAAAAAATGAAGTAAAAATTCGCGAAAGGTGCTTTAAAAAGACAGAGCTTTGATGATCGGAAAACCCATGAGAATTGCGCCCAAATAGCCGCCAATTGTATAGAAGAGCTCGACTGCTCTTCTGTTAACCCTCACTACTGGTTTGCGTTACTGCCAGGGAGCGGCTACGTCGGATTAGGTAAATCCAACCCAAAATGGAGATAGGCGGTCTGGGTAACCACCCGACCTCTTGGTGTGCGCATAATAAAACCTTGTTGAATCAAGTAAGGCTCCAGGACATCTTCAATGGTGTCTCGTTCCTCACTGATTGCCGCTGCCAAACTGTCCACCCCGACCGGACCACCATCAAACTTCTCGATCATGGCCAGAAGCAATCGACGATCCATATGATCCAAGCCATGTTGAT
Organism: Pseudomonadales bacterium; assembly: GCA_041590855.1. Lineage (GTDB taxonomy): Bacteria > Pseudomonadota > Gammaproteobacteria > Pseudomonadales > Litoribrevibacteraceae > Litoribrevibacter. The sequence continues at coordinate 1,599 of JBFHTA010000030.1, read as the reverse complement.
CAACATGCAACATATTTAATGCCTGATCAGCTGCGGTTTGAGTAACCACGCCATCACACTTCACCTCTGCATAATCCCGCACGCGGCGCAGCAACCGGTTAGCGATTCGAGGGGTACCGCGAGAGCGACGCGCAACCACCTCCGCCCCTTCTACGTCGATGGTCATTCCCAACTTCTCAGCGGATCGTTTTACAATATGAGTCAGATCCGGAATGGAATAGAACTCCAGACGTTGAACAATTCCGAATCGATCTCGTAATGGAGAGGTTAACAACCCCGCACGAGTAGTTGCACCCACCAAGGTAAACGGCGGCAGATCCAGTTTTATCGACCGGGCAGCTGGGCCTTCACCAATCATAATATCCAACTGGTAGTCTTCCATCGCCGGATACAAGACTTCTTCAATGGCCGGGCTTAAGCGATGAATTTCGTCAATAAAGAGCACATCGTGCGGCTCCAGATTGGTTAGCATAGCCGCCAAATCCCCCGCTTTTTCAAGTACCGGGCCCGATGTGGTTTTGATGTCCACGCCCATTTCATTGGCAATAATGTTCGCCAAGGTGGTTTTACCCAAACCGGGCGGGCCAAAAATCAAGGTATGATCCAGCGCCTCTTCTCGTTTTCTTGCCGCCTCAATAAAGATCGACATTTGATCGCGAACTTCTTTTTGCCCAACGTAATCGGACAATTGTTTTGGACGCAGCGCCCTGTCCTGATTATTTTCAGACGGAGCAACAGGTTCTGCGGAAATCAAACGATCAGGTTCTAACATCGGAACTACCTAACATTACGTAAGTGATTACTTCTTAGACAAACTTTTTAACGCAAGACGAATGAGCTCTTCACTGCTGTTGGCCTGGCCCTTCACAGCACTGATCATCTTAGCCGCTTCGGTAGGCTTATAACCCAGAGCAATCAAAGCACTCTCAGCTTCCAAATCAGCATTCGCATTCACTTCAGGTTCATTACCTGCAGCAGCTTCCAACGGTAATGCCGTCGTCACCCCTTGCCAATCTTTTAAGCGATCTTTCATTTCGATGATTAAGCGTTCTGCGGTTTTTTTACCAATGCCCGGTAACTTAACCAAAGACGAGCTATCTTCTGCATGAATACAGCCAACAAACTGATCTGCGTCTAAGCTGGACAAGATCGCCAACGCCATTTTGGGGCCGACGCCATTTACTTTTATCAGCTCTTTAAACAGAGTTCGGTCTTGCTTGGAAATAAAACCATATAACAAATGAGCGTCTTCACGCACCGTCAAATGCGTATGCAAAACTACATGAGTTCCAACTTCACTTAACTGGTAGATAGTCGTCATCGGGGCTTCAATTTCATAACCAACGCCATTTACATCCACCAACAATTGCGGAGGATTCTTTTCTTCCAGTATTCCTTTAATTCGACCTATCACAGACTTCCCACTTCTCACTATCTAAGTTATAAACAACGTCAAATCTAAATAACGTTTAAATTCTAACGCGACCACGACGCACCGCATTCGCACCGCCCATTTTGATCAGGCTAAGCTTGGAATTGGCATGACACAGTGCAATGGCCAAGGCATCCGCTGCATCCGCCTGCGGGACGCCCGGTAAC
>JBFHTA010000029.1:0-22487 GCA_041590855.1 Pseudomonadales bacterium | reverse complement strand
GACCATTCCAGATGGTCCCGGAAACATTTACCACTTTTATAGGAAGATGCGCCATTGAGTCTTCAGCCAGCTTGATTGCAAACTGGGCGGGAAAATAAACCATCAGAAAAATGGCAAACAGCACGACTGTAAACAACACATACCAAAAGGCTGCTTTAATTGATGACCACAAACGAAAACCCTCTAACCATCCTTGACGCTATTTTTATTCTAAGCTGATCTATTATAGAGAGGCGCCCACGCAGCACAACCATCCATTCAGGTAAAAATACAGATTTTCGACTTTGTTGCACATTCTCAGGTCTATTTGTGACTATCGGATGACAAGGTTGAAACAAAAAAGCGATCAGCGGTTCATATTTCGACTAATTCTCCGGGAGTATTTCCCCAAAGTCACCAACGTTCAGGCAAAAAAAAGCCCCGCTTTCGCGAGGCTTCTTTCGACACTCAGGTGTAGAAGGGCTTACATCATACCGCCCATTCCACCCATGCCACCCATGTCAGGCATAGCTGGTGCAGAACCACCTTCTTGAGGTGCATCAGCAACCATAGCTTCTGTAGTAATCATCAAACCAGCAACAGAAGACGCAGCCTGAAGTGCAGAACGGGTTACTTTAACAGGATCAAGAATACCGAACTCGATCATGTCACCGTATTCGCCTTGAGCTGCGTTGTAACCGAAGTTACCTTCACCGCTCTTAACTTTCTCAAGTACTACAGAACCTTCTTCACCGCAGTTAGCTACGATTTGACGAAGAGGCGCTTCAAGAGCACGACGAGCAAGAGCAATACCTACGTTTTGATCTTCGTTCGCACCTTCTACAGCATTTGCCTTACCTAGAGCACGAACCAGAGCAACACCACCACCGGCTACAACGCCTTCTTCAACCGCTGCGCGGGTTGCGTGAAGAGCATCATCAACGCGAGCTTTCTTCTCTTTCATCTCTACTTCAGAAGCTGCACCTACTTTAATTACTGCAACACCACCAGCTAGTTTAGCAACTCGCTCTTGTAGCTTCTCTTTGTCGTAATCAGAAGTAGATTGTTCAATTTCTGTACGAATTTGAGCAACACGAGCGTCGATGTCGTCTTTGTCGCCTGCACCGTCAACAATGATGGTGTTTTCTTTAGTAAGAGTAACACGCTTAGCTGAACCTAAGTGCTCAAGGGTTGTTGTCTCAAGAGACATACCCACTTCTTCAGAAATCACAGTACCCGCAGTCAGGATTGCGATGTCCTGAAGCATTGCTTTACGACGATCACCGAAACCTGGTGCTTTAACAGCAGCAACTTTCACGATGCCACGCATGTTGTTCACAACCAAAGTAGCCAAGGCTTCGCCTTCAACGTCTTCAGCAACAATCAACAATGGACGGGACGCTTTAGCAACGCCTTCCAGAACCGGAAGCAAGTCACGGATGTTAGAGATTTTCTTATCAACCAACAGGATAAATGGGTTTTCAAGCTCTGCAGACATAGAGTCCTGGTTGTTGATGAAGTAAGGAGACAGGTAACCACGGTCAAACTGCATACCTTCAACTACGTCCAGCTCGTCTTCAAAGCCAGAACCTTCTTCAACAGTGATTACACCGTCTTGACCCACTTTTTCCATTGCGTCTGCGATCACAGTACCTACTGCTTCGTCAGAGTTTGCAGAAATTGTTGCTACCTGTTTGATTGCATTGTAGTCAGAACATGGCGCAGCCATCGCTTTAAGCTCTTCTACAACAGCTGCAGATAGCTTATCGATACCACGCTTAAGGTCCATTGGGTTCATGCCAGCAGCAACTGACTTAAGACCTTCGTTTACCAACGCTTGAGCAAGAACGGTCGCAGTAGTTGTACCATCACCTGCTTTATCATTCGCTTGTGACGCTACTTCTTTAACCATTTGAGCGCCCATGTTTTCGAACTTGTCTTGAAGTTCGATTTCTTTCGCTACAGAAACACCGTCTTTTGTTACGGTTGGTGCACCGAACGATTTATCCAATACAACATTACGGCCTTTAGGACCTAGCGTTGTTTTAACTGCGTCAGCAAGGATATTCACACCTTCCAACATTTTTTGACGAGCGTCGTTTCCAAACAATACGTCTTTAGCTGCCATTTTCGTTACCTAATATAAAAATTCTTAATCCATTGCTGAATGATTCAATTCATTCAGCAGTCCACACATTCACTTACTTACGCTTGGCGTCTTAAGCTTCAAGCACACCGAAGATTTCAGCTTCGCTCAATACCAAAAGCTCTTCACCGTCTACCGTTACGGTATTTTGTACATAACCGCCGAATAGAACAGTGTCGCCAACATTAACCTGAACCGGACGAACTTCACCGTTATCCAAAACACGACCGTTGCCTACAGCCAAAACTTCACCTTGGTTAGGTTTTTCTGTCGCAGAACCTGGCAATACAATACCGCCAGCAGACTTAGTCTCTTCTTCCTTACGACGTACAACAACACGATCACCTAGTGGACGAATTTTCATTGTTAAGTGTCTCCCACTTAATACATTTAACGTTATTGGTTAGCTGCACGAATTCGTGCAAATTTTAGATAATCCCTATCTAGGGACAAGAAAAAGGAATTCAAGGGCGAATTTCAAAAAAAATTATTTTTTTCGTTCGTACTCGCCTTCAATTACATTGGAATTACCTGCTGGATTCTCTTCACGTCCGGTTGTCTTCGCAGATCCGCTCTTCGCTCTTGGATCTTGTCCGAACGGCTGTTCAAAGGTTTGCTCAAAACCGGTGTTCTGCTGAAACGGTGAAGATGACACGTTACTGTATACCGAGCGTGTTGCCATCACCGTCATACGACGCATTCCATATTGAATGTATAAGTGTCGGGTACCTGGTAGCAAGCATGAAAATCCAATGACATCCGTTACCAAACCAGGAGTTAATAATAAGGCACCACCAATGGCTAAAACGATACCTTCCACCATTTCTGCGGCAGGCATTTCACCCTGTGCCAAACGTTGATTGGCCCGACTAAAGGTTTTTATTCCTTGTTGGCGTAACAGGTTAACCCCAATAAATGCAGTTCCCAAAATAAGGGCGACAGTTGGCCACACCCCTAGCCAATTTCCTATCTTGAGTAATATGATGAGTTCGATGACAGGCAATGTACAAAACAACAGAAACAACCAACGCATTTTTATGACTCCAATTCAGATCATTTTCCACAGCGAGAAATAAACACGTGGCCATTTCCAAGCAAGAATTTCGCGATGCAGTACTCTATATATTGGGACAAATTCCTGAAGGAAAAGTCACCACTTATGGAAAAATTGCTCACATGGCCGGATACCCTCGTCATTCAAGGCATGTTGGCAAACTATTAGCTGAATTACCGAACGGATCTAAAATCCCATGGCACCGGGTAATCAATGCTCAAGGCCAACTCTCCTTCCCGGAGCAGAGCGAGCGTTTCCACCAGCAAAAAACATTGCTCGAACAAGAAGGCATTGCCTTCCTTAACGGAAAAATCAACTTGAAACAGTTTCTGTGGCATCCGGGTTAGTTTGTTTATCCAAGTCAGGGCGCCTCTTTAAAAGCCACCAAACAATCACAAACGCCGGAACACCAATCACTGAAGCATAGATAAAGAACCACTCATAACCATATAAATCCACAAACACACCAGAATACCCACCGATGTATTTTCCGGGTAACGTCATTAGCGAACTGAACAGCGCATATTGCGTTGCGGTAAATGAGCGTGAAGTAAGACTGGAAAGAAAAGCAATGAAGGCAACATTGGCCAGCCCGCCACTAAAATTATCTGCACCAATCACCACAGCCAACATAGTCAGCGACGGTGTCTCAAACCAGGCCATTCCGGCAAACAACAGATTAGTTATCGCCACCAGCCCGGAACCTAACAATAAAGGCCGAAGCAAACCGTATTTAACGACAATTAAGCCACCAAACGCTGAACCAATCATGGTTAAAAAGAAGCCAAAGACTTTGGAAACGCTAGCGATTTCGGATTTACTAAACCCCATATCAATATAAAACGGGTTGGCCATGACTCCCATGGTAATGTCACTGATTCGGTACAAACCAACAACCAGCAATAAATACATCGCCCACATACCATGACGACGAACAAAGTCAGTAAACGGGCATATCACAGCGTACGTAAACCATCTAGCCATGGTTTGGTACCACTGCGGCTTATGCCTGAAAGCCTGTGTCACCCACCTTACTTCGCTGAGTGATTCATCGATCGTATCGCTGTCTTTTCGATCCACCTTCGGCGCAATCAGAACCGCTAACACACCAACACCAACCAACCCGGCCATCACCAAATACGCCATGGACCAACTAAAGAAGTCCGCAATATAAAAAGCACCAGCCCCCGCCACCAATAAAGCCAGGCGATAACCAAATATATACGCAGCGGACATCACACCTTGACGACTCGCCTCTGCCACCTCAATTCGGTATGCATCGATAGCAATATCCTGTGTCGCTGATGAAAACGCCACCAATAATGCAAACAGCGCTAACATGGTAATCGTATGGGCTTGTTGATTTGCTTCAGTCAGGTGAATTCCAACCAGCGACATACCCAATAAGCCACCAGCAATGCCAATCTGTGCTAACAACATCCAACTGCGGCGCTGTCCTAATATCCGATTAAGCGCAGGTAATGCCAGCCGATCTACCACCGGAGCCCAGAACACTTTGATCGAATAAGTGATTCCAATCCAACTAAAGAAGCCAATAGTCGAACGACTGACATCGCCATCCCGTAACCAAGCCGACAAAGTGGAAAAAACGAGCAGAAAAGGTAAACCTGCCGAGAACCCCAACAGTAAAAGCACCAGTACCCGACGTTCAAAGTAGGCTTTAAATGCAGCTAACCAACTGACTTTATTGGAGGTTTTGAGATCCTGTTCACATCCATTCTTTGAAACGGTTTCATCCCTACCCAACTTTTACCCCAACCTTTTCCCGTTTATTAAGTGATTTGTTAACTTAGTCTTACTTTTGCTTTTTCGGCATGAAGTGCTTTTCTTAATTTGGTACATTATTTTCAACAGAGCGTTTCATTAACAAAACAAAGCTCTGACAAATAACAAAATAAAAAAAATAATAAATCTGACTCGCCCCAACCAGTGAACGTCAGACAAGATCGTCAAGATCACCATTTGCGAGAATATAGGCCTGCGGGGAAAACCCAAAATGACAGACACTTCATTACCCATCGTTGTAGTCGACGACGCCAAATTTTCTGGTGCCATCGTTGAGCGAACACTTAAAAAGGCAGGATACACCAATATACGTGTTGCCAGCCACCCGACCCAGGCGCTTGAGCTGCTCAAAGAAGAACCAGCGCGTTTACTGATAGCCGACTGGATGATGCCAGACATGGATGGCCTGACACTGGCTCAGCGCATCCGTCTAATGGATCAGGAAACCCAGCACTTTACGTATATATTACTGTTAACCGGAAAAGAAAGCCCGGAAGCGCTATCCCATGCCTTTAGCCATGGTGTAGACGACTTTATTTATAAATCAGACATGCATCAGCAATTGATCCCTCGGGTATCTGCAGCTGCCAGAACAACCAACATGTTGAACCTGCTGATGCGTAACAACACAACGCTGAAAAAGAACGTTCAGGTCTTGGAGCGTTGTAATCACACTGATTTACTGACCGGCCTTGGCAACAAACGACTGGCACTCAGAACCCTGACCAATGCCATTAAACAGGTTGAAAGCCGTCAGGGCGCGGTTTGTTGTATTACCTTCAGCCTGGATAACATTGAAGAAATAGAACAACACCACAAAGGACCGATCGCTCAAGAGATCATCAAAGGTGCTGCACAACGCCTGCAAAGTCTGGTGCGCCCTATGGATGTGGTCACTCGTTTGAGTAAAAACCAATTTACCATCATAACCATGCAATCCAGCATCGACGATTGCAGTACGACAGCGTTTAAGCGCATTTATGATGGCATTGCGAAAAAACCTTATCCGACACCTGCCGGTTACCTGACCCTGAACATCAGTGGTTCGTTAATCAGCGCTGAACGATTAGGCAATATGCCAACCGCTCAACAATTACTGAACAGCAGTGTCAGCAACCTTGAGTATGCCCGAGAAAAGAACGGTATTTACGGTACTCAATGGCACACTCAAAATAACTTCTACCAACAAGACAAACCTCGATCGGCAGCGGCGTCTTAATCAACAGGTTTAAGCACTCTCTCTTCGCTTTGTTTTCGCCCCTGATTCCTACCTTTGATGGGATTACCGGGGCTGACAAAGCACTAACCTCTCACACAACTTTTGCTGGACTTCTTTTCTGCTGTAGCTATGCTTGGGAGTTATGGCGAAACAAGCAATTTTGGATATAAATCAAGGTATTTACCTGGTTAAACTCTCTGCCGGACATCGGAAAAAGTTAATTAACCAAAACCTGGATGCCTATGAGCTGAACACCCGACTCATCGATCTGAGTTATCGAATGAGAGTGGGTGTCGTCGGTTATTGCGTCACAGATCGATCACTCGCCATTTTGTTTCAGGCACCGTCTTCCCCTAATGCCTTCATCCAAGATCTGATAAATCACTACACTAGCTGGTTTAACCGAGTCCACCTCAAACGTGGGCCACTGTTCGCCGCAGACTTTCAATCCATCCTGATTGAGCCTGGTCAGTACTTACTGGATGCATTTCACTACGTTCATACACTGCCAATTATTGAAGAACTTACTTCGGATGCAGAAAACTACGCCTTATCCAGTTATCAGGAATACACACGAAACCTGCAATGGAGCTGGTTAAGCACAGACATCATCAAACCCCTGATCGGCCGACATGACACTATGTTCAATCGACGTTTGAAGGAATTCCTTAAACAACCGGCACAATACGAAGTCAGCAAACTAGTGACCGGCAACCAATCCGATGTATTGGCCTATTGTTCAGATCATTACCTGAACACCTTGCACCAAATACCGGAAGCCATCCCAAATGGCATAGACATCGAGCAGGTCACCGAGTTTGTTTGTTCCCTGTATCAATTCAAGCCAGTGCATCTCACAACAATGAAACGCCATCGACTGATGCCTGAATTAAAAGGCATGATTGCTTACCTCTGTGAAGAATACGAAATCGCGGATCAACAACAGGTGATGGCCGAGCTCAATCTCGATGAGTTCGACTATCAACGAAACCTCGGCTTAATGACTCGTTTATGTGACACCGATATGTACGATCGCAGACATGCGTTTGAACGCTTACTTTTCAAATTGAGCGCCAGACATCCGATATCAAATCCACACGGTGATAAACGCGAGCAGGTCACGGAGACTTTAGAACCAGGTGATTACACGCCAGTGATAAACAATACCGCCGCTCCGGAAAACGATTTAATCCCGACCACATCCGGTCAAACCAGTTAATTCCCCTTCAAGTAATCAAAATGACGCAAACAACTTACGAACACTGGTACATTGCCGGGCCCGGTGCCATTGGCCTACTGCTCTACCAGCAACTTCAAGCCATCAGCGAACATTCAACTACGCAACCGATCATGATACACCGATCCTTAACACAGGGATTCTCGTTCTTTGAATTCATAAACATTGCGTCTCAAAGTCAAAAGATCAATGTTCAATGGTTCGATTATCATACCTGCTCTGAGATTCAACCTTGTAGCAAACACTCTCAACACCACGGCATTAAGCAACTGATCGTCACAACCAAAAGCTATCAAGTATTGGATTGCATTCGACAACTCACTCCATATTTAGCAGAAGGTTGCCAAATTGTTTTATTGCACAATGGCTTAGGCATTCAACAACAAGCAATCGACACCTGGCCTGAGTACCGCTTCTTTTTGGGATCAACGACAGAAGGCGCCTGGAAAGAATCCGCCACCAAAGTTATTCATGCAGGAAAAGGCGAAACCCAGATTGGTCATATCGAGGACACTCAACCCAACTGGTGGCAGAGCAGCCTTCTGGAAAAATCAGGCATACATTGGCAACCAGACATCCTCAAGCAGCTGCATTTAAAAGTGGCCATCAACGCTGCCATCAACCCGTTAACCATTTTGTTTGAATGCAATAACGGTCGCCTACTCAATAAAGAATATAAAACTCTGGTGTCTGATTTGTGTAATGAAAGCCAACGGGTACTGGCTGCCCATGGCCAGTCTATCGATCAATTGCTTGAAAAAGTATTACGCGTCGCCGAATTAACAGGGCGAAATTTCTCTTCAAGTTATCAAGATTGGACCAATAACCGCCAAACAGAGCTATCCTCAATGAATGGCTATATTCAAACATTAGCCAGACTATATCAGATAAGTACTCCAACTCATGACAAAGTCATGGAAGACGTAGCAAAAAAAGCGTTAATCTGACTTACTCTTATGGACAAGAACTCACACTATGCTTCACCGACTTAAAAACTACTTTTCACACAGCACCATCAGTCAGAAGCTGCTAGTCATGTTGCTTTCCACCAGTCTGGTAACGGCTGTGATTGTACTGATCAGCACGGTGAGCATATGGCGATTTGTTATTCACAGCCAACTGGAACCGGATTACCTAAACAGCCTGAAGTTCATTATTCAACAATACGACACCATCGAAGAAGCCAAAAAAGGGTTAAAAGGTCTTACGAAGCTAAACCCAAAATCCATAGAACTTCATCAACTGACACTTTTCGACGAACAAGGCAGGTTGGTCAACACTGTCGGTGCTAAGCCGACGTCTGAATACTTGCATCAGCTCTATGCCCACTTTTTAAATCACTCTCCGTACACACCCAGTATTCTGGAAATCAAACTCCAGGATGGCAGTCACTACACCCTGCTAGCTGTGTATAAGTACCAACTGGAACACTTATTCAGTGGCAAATTTTTACTGATGGTAATTGCCTTAATACTCACCGCCATTCTCTTGATTCGCCTGATACAGATGCAAAGTAAACGCTGGCTGATTGAACCTATCTTGCATCTTAAAGCCGTCACCCATCAGGTCTCATCCCATCAGAACTACAGCGTTCGCGCTAACAAAGTCTATTATGATGAAATTGGTAACCTGGTGGATGCCTTCAACACCATGCTGAGTCAAATACAGGCGCGGGATCAACTCTTAACCGACGCAAGAGACAAAGCCAATCGCGCCCAGCAGAAGGCTGAGAACTCCTCGGTTGAAATCACAAAAACCAATCTGCGTCTGGAAGAAGAAGCCAGAGTCCGTTCAGCCATGGAACGAAAGCTACTGGAGTTCCAGGACTTCCTGAATGGCATTATTAATTCCATGCCATCCATGCTGATTGCTCTGACACCAAGGTATCGAATCACGCTCTGGAACAAAAAAGCAGAACAGCTAAGTTCCATTCCTGCCGGACAAGCCATCAACCATCGCATTGATGATGTATTTCCAAACATGCTCTTTTATCTGGATCTGGTACATCAAGCCAGTTCAACCGCCACCACGCAAAACGTCAGCCAGGCGGAATTTAAAATTGCAGGCGAAAGCCGGTATTTCTCGATCATGATCTACCCACTGAATGAAAGCGGCCTGGAAGATGTAGTGATCAAACTCGACGACATTACCGATGAAAAACACTTACAGGAACTGGTGGTTCAATCCGAAAAAATGATGTCTTTAGGTGGTTTGGCTGCAGGCATGGCCCATGAGATTAATAACCCCCTCGGCGGCATTTTACAAAACATGCAAAACCTCACTCGACGTCTTTCGCCTGGTTTACCCAAAAATCAACAAGTCGCAGAAAGTCTGGGCTTATCCATGCAAAATATAGAGCAGTATTTGAAAGCCCGGGAAATCCCCGACTTAATTGAGAATATTACCCGTGCAGGCTATCGTGCTGTCGACATCGTAACCAACATGCTGCAATTCAGTCGTAACGCAGACCCTAAACTGGAACTCTGTGACATTAAGGAACTTACCAAACAGGCCTTAGAAATTGCTCGAACCGAATCTACCTTTAACGAGTTGTTGCAACGTCATGGTTTGGTTATCAGAGAGCATTTTTCAGAAGCTATTCCCGCCGTTCCCTGTATACAAAGCGAAATTGAGCAGGTCATTATTAACCTGCTTAAGAATGCCGCTCAAATATTAAACGAGCACGGCAGCCCAACTGGGGTCCCTGAAATTAAGATTACAGTGAAACAGCAAGATAACTACGCTGTGATTGAAGTGCGCGACAACGGCATAGGTATGGATGACCGAACCCGAAGAAAGGTTTTTGATCCATTCTTTACCACAAAAGAAATAGGTAAAGGCACTGGGCTGGGGCTGTCCGTATCCTACTTTATTATTTCCAGTCACCACCATGGATTGCTGGACGTTGCTTCTGAACCCGGTAAAGGTGCGTGCTTCACCATCAAGCTTCCTTTCCGAAGTTTAAGAATCCAGAATGATTAATAGGAATTTATAGTGTTGAACTCAGCCTCCCACAAAACCTGGCATCTGAAGAGAAATTTTAAGAACCAAATTACTTTCAGGAAGAACCATGTCTGACAGACTTTCAAAAATTATCACCAAAGGCGGTGATAAAGGAAAAACCTCCATTGCAGGTGGTACCCGTCTTTCCAAGTCATCCGCCCGAATTCATGCCATTGGTGACATCGATGAGCTGAATTCTTCCATTGGTGTTCTGATGGCCGAGCTTCAATCACATTCAAACACCAAAGATTATGTGGCAGAGCTCTTATCAATCCAGCATGACTTGTTTAATCTAGGGGGCGAATTAGCCATGCCTGACTATGAATTACTGCAGCAAGATGCGCTAGAGCGCCTTGAAAACAACGCACAACAGATGAACCAAAGTCTCCCTCCCCTCAAAGAATTTATTTTACCCTCGGGCAGCAAAGCATTAGCGTCTGCTCACATGAGCCGCAGTATTTGCCGACGGGCCGAAAGACAACTAGTGGCGCTTCATCAAGAAGATAACAACCTTCGTCCCTTAGTGCTGCAATTCATCAATCGCTTATCGGATTACCTATTTATTCTGGCCCGCAGTATTGGTCAGCAAGATGGCCACACCGAAGTGCTCTGGCAAAGATGAAGACAGAGTTTCAGGCATAAAAAAACCGCTCAATGAGCGGTTTTCTTTTTCAAATGCGCTTAAACTTCTGAAGTCTCTTCCAGATCCTTCATAGTCAGCTTAACGCGACCACGTTGATCCACATCCAAGACCTTAACTTTCACTTCCTGACCTTCAGAAAGAACGTCAGTCACTTTCTCAATTCGCTCGTTCTTGATTTGAGAAATATGAACCAAACCTTCTTTTCCAGGTAGGAAGGCAACGAATGCACCAAAATCAACGATCTTAGTCACCTGACCTTGGTAGATTGCACCGATCTCTGCTTCTGCAGTGATTGCCATGATACGTTCAATGGCTGCATTTGCACCCGCACGATCATCAGCAAACACTTTAATATTACCGTCGTCATCGATGTCGATCGAAGCACCTGTTTCTTCAGTGATAGAGCGGATGGTCGCACCACCTTTACCAATCACTTCACGAATCTTGTCCGGATGAATCTTCAAAGTATCCATCACTGGCGCATTATCAGAAAGCTGTGCACGAGGCTCAGAAATAACCTTGTTCATTTCACCAAGAATGTGGATACGAGCATCGTGTGCCTGATCCAAAGCAATCTTCATGATTTCTTCAGTAATACCCTGGATCTTAATATCCATCTGAAGAGCTGTAATACCTTCGTCAGTACCCGCTACTTTAAAGTCCATGTCACCCAAGTGATCTTCGTCACCCAAGATGTCAGTTAAAACAGCAAACTTGTCGTCTTCTTTAACAAGCCCCATTGCAATACCGGCAACAGGCGCTTTAAGAGGTACACCGGCGTCCATCAATGCCAAGCTGGCGCCACAAACACTTGCCATAGAAGATGAACCGTTAGATTCAGTAATTTCAGACACAACACGCAAGGTGTATGGGAATTCTTCCTCAGTTGGAACCATCGCCTGAACACCACGACGAGCCAAACGACCATGACCGATTTCACGACGGCCTGGGCTACCCATACGACCACACTCACCTACAGAGTATGGAGGGAAGTTATAGTGGAATAGGAAAGGATCACGCTTATCGCCTTCCAATGCATCAAAGATTTGTGCATCGCGAGCAGTACCAAGGGTAGTTGTTACGATCGCTTGTGTTTCACCACGAGTGAATAACGCAGAACCGTGTGTCTTACCAAGAACACCTACTTCCACCTGGATAGGACGAACTGTTTTAGTATCACGTCCGTCAATTCGAGGCTCACCATTAACAACGCGAGCACGAACAATATTCTTTTCTAGAGAAGCAAAGACTGCAGATACTTCATCCGCACTTGGTTGACCTTCTTCATCACCTGCCAGCGCTTCTACCGCTGCTGCACGTAACTCAGACAAACGGCCATAACGCTCCATTTTATCAGTGATGGTATAGGCTTCACCGATTTGAGCACCGAACTTCTCATTGATCAACGATTTAAGTTCAGTATTTTCTGCTTCAGGTGCCCATTCCCAAGCTGGAGTATTCACTTCAGCTGCAAATTCTTTAACGGCTTCAATAACAGCTTGTTGCTCTTTGTGAGCGAACAATACCGCACCTAGCATTTCTTCTTCGTTCAGTTCGTCTGCTTCTGACTCAACCATCAAAACAGCCGATTCTGTACCCGCAACAACCATATCTAGCAAAGACGTTTCCAACTGTTCATGAGTCGGATTCAGGAAGTAACCTTCTTCGTCAGTAAAGCCAACGCGAGCCGCACCGATAGGACCAGCGAAAGGAACACCGGAAATTGCCAAAGCTGCAGAAGTACCAATCATCGCTGCGATATCAGCGTAAGACTTCTTGTCAGAAGACATAACAGTACAGATCACCTGTACTTCATTCTTAAACCCTTTCGGGAAAAGAGGACGAATCGGACGGTCAATCAAACGTGAAGTCAGAGTTTCAAACTCAGATGGGCGACCTTCACGCTTTAAATAACCACCAGGGATTCGTCCTACTGCGTAGAACTTCTCTTGATAATGAACCGATAAAGGAAAGAAGTCCTGACCAGGCTTAGCTTCCTTACTCGCTACCACAGTTACCAGAACAGTGGTTTCGCCCATTGTAACCATTACAGCCCCTGTCGCTTGGCGAGCAATACGACCTGTTTCTATCGTGACTGTGTCTTTCCCGTATTGGAATGTTTTAGTAACCGGATTCACGGCTTAATTTCCTTTATCTAATTAATATCGGTTCTTGAAGAAGTTCTATCTCTCGCTATCTAAATAAAAGATTAGCGACGTAGACCTAGACGCTTGATCAACGCTACATAACGGTCATGATTTTTCTTGTTTAGGTAGTCCAACAACTTACGACGTTGGTTAACCATACGAATCAAACCGCGACGAGAGTGGTGATCTTTGTGGTTAGCTTTAAAGTGAGACTGAAGACCTTCGATGTTTGCAGTTAGCAACGCAACTTGAACTTCCGGAGAGCCAGTGTCGCCTTCAGATTGTTGAAATTCTTTTACGATTTCAGCTTTTTTCTCTGCACTTAGTGCCATAGTAACTTACTCCAATATGAAAATATGCTTTAAAGGTTTTGAAGGCTTTTTTGAAAAAGCGTTCCGGAAAATTACGCCCGTGCATATTTACAGGCTAATTCACCGTATCGGCTGGCAACGTTGAAAACGCTACATACTCAGCCATATTCACCAAACGCTTTGGCTGGAGAACATTGCCTGGCAATCGATCAGCAACCCCGAAAAATTGGGTGCTTTTTTCACCAGACTGGACATTATACAGTCTTATGAGCGCTTGAGTAGGGTTTTTCTTAAGATCAGTCAGATCGCTCTCAGTTTCATCAATCTGGTCCTCTGAAACACGAACTTTGCGACCTAATAATAGATTATCGGTTTGCTCCTGAGTCAGGCAAACTAACGGCATGTCGGTTAATCCGCAATCCGACACCCTTAACGCATCACTACGCACTTGTTCAGACTCCAGCGATTCCAAGGTTACACACTGAGATAACTCAAACGGTCCGGTTTTGGTACGTCTAAGCATAGTAACGTGAGCACCGCAGCCAAGCGCTTCACCAATATCCCGAACCAAAGAGCGGATGTAGGTACCTTTGGTACAAGCCACATTCAAAACAAGCTCATCACCTTCGATCGCCAGCAATTCCAACGACAAAATAGTAACCCGCCGAGGTTCGATATCGACAATCTTACCTTCACGAGCCAGCTTATAAAGCGGCTGGCCATCTCGCTTTAATGCGGAATACATCGGCGGAACCTGATCGATAGTGCCTCTGAATTCCTCTAAAACCGCTTCCACCTGAGCCTCTGACAACTCTGGCACGTCTCGTGTTTCCACGATTTCGCCTTCCGCATCTTCGGTTGTAGTGGTTTGCCCCAGTTTGGCTCGCGTAATATAAGCTTTATCAGCATCCAGCAAAAACTGGCTAAACTTTGTAGCTTCGCCCAAACAAACTGGCAACAACCCCGTTGCCAATGGATCTAAAGCCCCGGTGTGACCTGCCTTCTTGGCTTTATACGCCCATCGAACTTTTTGAAGTGCCTGATTAGAAGATAGCCCTTGTGGCTTATCCAGCAAAACCACTCCATTAATGGACAAACCTTTTCTTTTTCTTGCCATGTATTACTTCTGAATTACCAGATTAATCAAAAACAATCCGATCTACTCTTCATCATCAGACTGACGCGCTTTATCTTCCCGAACTGCTTTCTCGATCAGAGAAGAAATACGCATACCATTCTCAAGCGTATCATCAATAAAGAAGCGCAATTCAGGTGTCGTTCTGGCACGCAATGCCTTGCCAACTTGGGTACGAAGGAAGCCTGCCGCCTTATTAAGAACTTTCAAAGCCACGTCATTGGCTTCTGTTTTTGCTTCATCAGTCTGCGCACCAAATGGCATTACCGTAATAAATACATCGGCATACCCCAGATCACGACTTACACGGACGTCCTGAACAGTCACCATGCCTAAACGCGGATCTTTAATTTCAAATTGAATTAAGTGCGCCAATTCTTTTTGTAAAAAGTCACTAACCCTGTCAGTGCGGGCAAATTCTTTCATCTATTTAATTACCTTCAAACAGAAAAGCTCGGAGAAAGGTTCCCACCTTCACACCGAGCAATCCATGGTCTTTTGGTCAGTGAAGAATAAAATCACCAACCCAAGCTATTTCATTACAACGAACGCTTCACTTCTACGTCTTTGTAAACTTCGATCTTATCGCCAGCTTTTACATCGTTGTAGTTCTTCACACCGATGCCACATTCAAAGCCGTTACGAACTTCGTTAACGTCATCTTTAAAGCGACGCAGCGATTCCAGTTCACCTTCGTAAATAACCACGTTATCACGCAGTACACGAATACGTTCATTACGGAAGATAGTACCTTCAATAACCATACATCCGGCAATTGCACCGAACTTAGGTGAACGGAAGACATCTCGAACCTCAGCCACACCCACGATTTCTTCTTTAAACTCAGGAGCAAGAAGACCGCTAAGTGCCTGTTTAACGTCATCCACAATGTCATAGATCACAGAGTAGTAACGCAAGTCGATCTCTTCACGATCAATGATTTCTTTCGCTGTTGCATCTGCACGAACGTTGAAACCAAAGACAATAGCATTAGAAGCCAACGCCAAGTTCGCATCGGTTTCTGTAATTCCACCAACACCGCTACTGATAATACGTACAGCCACTTCATCAGTGGACAGATCCTGCAAAGCACCAGTTAAAGCTTCCAGGGAACCACGAACGTCCGTTTTAAGAACAATGTTAAGCTCGGAAACTTCACCTTTGCCCATATTCTCAAACAGATTTTCCAGCTTAGACGCTTGCTGACGAGCAAGTTTGATTTCACGGTACTTACCTTGACGGAAGTTAGCTACTTCACGAGCTTTCTTCTCGTTTGGTACAACGATGAATTCATCACCAGCATTTGGCGTTCCGCCCAGCCCCAGAATTTCGACCGGAATAGACGGACCCGCTTCTTCAATCGGTTCGCCATTCTCATCAATCAGTGCACGAGCACGACCAAATTCTTGACCAGCCAGAACAATGTCACCTTTCTTAAGCAAACCAGCCTGAACCAAAATGGTAGCTACAGAACCACGGCCTTTATCCAGCTTAGACTCAATAACAACACCTTTCGCAGGACCTTCTGCCGGTGCTTTGAGCTCCAGCATCTCTGCTTGCAGAAGAACAGCATCAAGCAACTCATCAATACCTTCACCGGTATGCGCAGATACTGGTACGAACTGAACATCACCACCCCAATCTTCAGGGATAACGTCTTTCTGTGCTAATTCATTCTTAACACGATCCGGATCAGCTTCTTCTTTATCGATCTTATTCACAGCCACAACGATTGGCACTTCTGCCGCACGCGCGTGCTGGATCGCTTCTTCCGTTTGTGGCATCACACCATCATCAGCAGCAACAACCAGAATTACGATGTCGGTTGCTTTAGCACCACGAGCACGCATTGCGGTAAACGCGGCGTGTCCCGGAGTATCCAGGAAACTAACCATGCCATGATCCGTTTCAACATGGTATGCACCGATGTGCTGGGTAATACCACCAGACTCGCCTTTCGCAACACGAGTGCGGCGAATGTAATCCAGCAATGAGGTTTTACCATGGTCAACGTGACCCATTACCGTCACTACCGGGGCACGTGATGTTTCTTCCGTCTCGTACTTAACATCTTCAGCAATTTCAAACTCAACTTCATTTTCACGAAGCAGTTTAAACTTGTGGCCCATCTCTTCAACGATCAATTGAGCCGTTTCCTGATCAAGTACCTGGTTAATAGTCACCATGGAACCCATGGTAAACATTACCTTAATTACTTCAGCGGCTTTAACTGACATCTTCTGAGCAAGATCACCAACGGTAATGCTCTCAGGAATGGTTACTTCACGAACAATCGGAGCACTCGGCTTTTCAAAAGCGTGTTTATTTTGATCTTTACGCTTTTTCTTAGGACGACGCATAGTACGTTCTTCACCGTACTCATCATCAAGACTTACACGACGACCAGCACCGCCTTTAGACTTATGGTCCTTACGCTTGTGACCTTCTTCAGATTTATTCGGTGCTGCACGCTTCTTGGCAGGCTCAGCTTTCTTCTTAGGCGCTGATTCCTTGCGAGCACGATCTTTCTGAGAGGAATCATCATTTGATTCTTTAGCAGTCGCTGCCGGAGCTTCTTCTTTCTTTTCAGGTGCTGGCGCTTCTTCCTGTTTAGATTCAGCTACTTTTTCTTCCTGAACTGCTTCCGCTGTAGTCTCTACTGCTACTTCAGGCTTAGCTTCTTCTACAGGAGCTTCAACAGCCTGAGGTGCTTCAACGACTGCCTCTTCAAGCTTAGCTTCCGTTTCTTCTGTCGGAAGATCAGAAGTACGTTTCACATAAGTGCGCTTTTTACGCACTTCGACGTTTACCGTCTTGCTTTTACCTGCGCCAGCAGGTGCCTTAATCGTGGTTTTTGTCTTACGCTGCAGGGTGATCTTCTTAGGGGATTCACCGCTGTCGCCACGACTACGCTTCAAGAAGTCCAAAAGTGTCTTCTTTTCCGTCTCCGTGACCTGATCGGTTTCGCTCTGCTGAGCCAAACCGGCATCTTTCATCTGAGAAAGCAATTTGTCCGTAGGTACACCCACGACTTCGGCTAACTGTTTAACTGTCAACTCTGCCATAACTCGGTATTTCTCCTTCGTTAGCCTTATTCTTCACCTTCGAACCAATGAGCGCGCGCTGCCATAATGTATTTAGCTGCGACTTCTTCGTCATTGATTGCTTCAATTTCCATCAGATCATCTACAGATTGCTCAGCCAGATCATCCAACGTCTTCACACCTGCCTGGTTCAATGCCAGTGCAGTATCGTGATCCATACCGTCGATTTCAAGGATGGCTTCATCAAGCTGTTCTTCTGATGCCAACGCCTTATTCAAAAGCGCATCTTTAGCTCTTGCTCGAAGTTCCTCAACGGTCTCTTCATCAAGACCCTCAATTTCAAGCATTTCTTCAAGAGGAACATAAGCAACTTCTTCCAGGGTACTGAACCCCTCTTCCACAAGAAACTCTGCAAAATCTTCATCAACATCTAAGTTATTCACAAAGTTATCAATCAGTGAAGATCGTTCAGCTTCTTGTTTCTGACCAGCTTCATCTTCGGTCATAACATTCAGCGTCCAACCAGTCAGGTCACTCGCCAAACGAACATTCTGGCCACCTTTACCGATCGCCATTGCAAGATTGTCTTCTGTTACCGCAACATCCATAGTGTGACTATCTTCATCAATTACGATAGAAGCCACTTCAGCAGGAGCCATTGCATTAATCACCAACTGTGCAGGGTTGTCATCCCACAACACAATATCAATTCGCTCACCGCCCAATTCGTTAGAAACAGCCTGAACTCGCGAACCACGCATACCAACACATGCACCTACCGGATCGATACGCTTATCATTGGTTTTCACAGCGATTTTAGCACGCAGCCCCGGATCACGAGCCGCACCTTTAACTTCAATCACTTCCTCTGAAATTTCAGGTACTTCAATTCGGAACAATTCAATTAAAACTTCAGGTGCTGAACGACTTAAAATCAAGCGAGGCCCACGTGAATCTTCACGAATAGTCAGCAATAACGCACGAACACGCTCACCGATACGGAAAGACTCTCTACCTATCAACTGATCACGAGGTAACTCCGCCTCTGCATTATTACCCAAATCGATGAACAGTTTATCGCGACCCACTTTCTTAACAACGCCAGTCACCAATTCACCAACACGTTCACGGTATTGAGAAACGATCTTCAGACGCTCCGCTTCTCTAACTTTTTGAACAATAATTTGTTTAGCAGCCTGCGCACCAATACGACCGAATTCAATATTTTCAATCTGTTCTTCGTATACATCACCCGGTTTAAGGTTTGGATCTTTCTCCGCAGCCTCTTCAGTGGTGAACTCTGTACCTAGCTTTGCTAATTCTTCATCAGGAACAACCAACCAGCGACGGAATGTTTCAAACTCACCGGTTTTACGGTCAATGTTGACCAAGATATCGCTATCTTCATCTTCGTAACGCTTTTTGGTTGCCGTTGCCAACGCCAGCTCAATAGCTTCAAAGATAATTTCGCGGTCAACTCCTTTCTCATTGGAAACCGCTTCAGCTACCAGCAGAATCTCTTTTCCCATTTCACTTTACCCTTTAACTAATGTCTGTCACTTAAACTGTGGCTCGACGTTGGCTTTTTCTATCGAGTCTATTGGCAAACAATACTCATGGTTATCTACCTGAACCACAACATCGCCGCCTTCCACACCATTAAGACGCCCCATAAACTTGCGGCGCCCTTCAAACGGGAAGCGTAGTTTTACAGAAACCACCTGCCCTACGTATTTTTCGAACTGCTCTAAAGTAAACAGAGGTCGATCCATGCCCGGAGAGGACACCTCAAGGTTGTACTCGGAACTGATCGGGTCTTCAACATCCAATACCGCACTCAGCTGACGACTTACCTTTGCACAGTCATCTACTTGAATTCCGTTCTCATGATCAATAAACACACGCAAAACTGAGTGCTTACCTTGAGCAATATATTCCAGCCCCCAGAAGTCATACCCTAAGGATTCAACCACCGGAGCCAGCATTTCTTGTAATTGGTTAGATTTGGTACTCAAATGCACCTAACTCCAAAACGCCGATTAATGAATAGAAAAATCAAAAACTCTATAAACAAAAAAAGGGCTCAATAGCCCATTCCTTGAAAGTCTGTATTCCAGCTAGAAAAAAGCCCCTAAAACTGGGGCTTTAATCAGCGACCTCTCAAGGTCGAGGCAATTATAGTCAACCACCTCACCCTGGTCAATCATTGGTGCCGAAGGCCGGACTCGAACCGGCACGACCATACAGTCACCACCCCCTCAAGATGGCGTGTCTACCAATTTCACCACTTCGGCTTAATTCGTTACCTGACCAGCAACCAGAATTGATCCAAACAGATTATTCCGGAGCTTGAGGCATTTCATCTGCTGCCTCATCAAGCGCTGGAAGCTCAGCATCTTCAATCAATACTGGTGCTTCTTCCTCTACCTGAACTTGAGGTAGACCTGCTTGCTCTGCAACAGATGCTTGTTGTTTAGCGATCATTGCCAAACCCAAGCTGGTAGCAAAAAATAAAACAGCCAACAAAGAAGTAGACTTAGTCAAGAAATTCCCTGATCCCTGACTACCAAACACAGTTTGAGATGCACCACCGCCGCCAAACGCAGCACCAGCATCAGCACCCTTACCCTGCTGAAGCAAAACGAGCGCTATAATAGCGACTGCGAATAAAACATGCAAACTCAATAAAATAACTTCCATACCTTTATCCTGCTGCCTTACAAATGGCTACAAAGTCTTCGACATTTAGAGAAGCACCGCCTATCAGACCACCGTCGATATCTGCCTGGGCAAATAATTCTTCGGCATTCTCCGGTTTTACACTTCCACCGTATAAAATTCTAACTTTTTCTGCAGCTGACGCTGACAACTTCGCCAATACATTACGTATAAAGGCATGCATTGACTGAGCTTGCTCTGGCGTAGCAGTTAAACCAGTACCTATCGCCCAAACAGGCTCATAGGCGATCACTACTTGCTGCAACTGGGAAACAGATTCAAGAGCAGCCAACAGTTGTTTTTCTACCACCTGCTCATATATACCTTGTTCTCGCTCATCGAGTGTTTCACCAACACACAATATAGGTATCAAACCCTGCTCGAGAACCAACATAACCTTTTGAGCTATGTCCTGATCCGTTTCCGAAAACAAGCTTCTTCGCTCTGAGTGACCCAGTATGACATACTGACAGCCCAGCTCTTTCAGCATTACTGGCGATACCTCACCAGTATATGCACCAGATAAATACGCAGCGCAGTTTTGTGCTCCTATAGCAACATCACTACCTGAAGTTAACTGAGACACACGATCCAAATGAACAGCAACCGGACATAACGCCACTTCACAATTCATTTCGGCTGATTGTTCAACTATACCACTGGTCAACTGTTTTACCGATTCAAGAGAACCGTTCAGTTTCCAATTACCAGCCACTAAAGATTTACGCATGCTCGTCTCCATTACCCTGAGCGGGCGACAATACTATATGCTTTATTCATTAAGATCAAGATGCGTAAATCATCCTAACACTCAACTCGACAAACCTCTGACACAATTAACTGGCCAGACCTTTCACCACCTCAACCAAATGCGCGACTTCGCGTTCGATTTCCTGTTGATCCACGCCTTCAACCATCACACGAATTACAGGCTCAGTCCCTGAAGGTCTCAGTAACACTCGCCCTCTATCCCCCATACGATTTTCAGACTTGGCCACTTCTTCAGCAATAGCATCGGAAGTCATGATCAGTTGTTTGTCCGAGACTTTAACATTCACCAATTTCTGGGGGCATTTAGTCATACCTTGTCTTAGTTCAGCCAAAGAAGAGCCGGTTTCAAACATAACCTCCAACACCTTTAGCGCACTAATTAATCCATCACCTGTCGAGGTCATATCCCCCAACACAATATGCCCTGAGTTTTCACCACCCATAGCCCAGCCATTCTCTTTAAGCGCTTCCATAACGTATCGATCACCTACGTCTGCGCGAACAAAAGGAATGTTCATTTCAGCAAGTGCACGCTCAAGCCCAAGATTTGACATCTTGGTACCCACAACACCACCTTCCATAGCACCTTTCAATTTCTGATGTCTGGCCAAGATGTATAAGATTTCGTCACCATCAACCTCTTCTCCATGATCATCAATCAAAATCAAACGATCACCATCCCCATCAAAGGCGATACCGACATCTGCTTTCTCAGCCAATACAACACGCTTCAATACCTCAGGACTGGTCGAACCACACCCCTCATTGATGTTGAAGCCGTCCGGATTTACATGAATTTCACTTAAATCCGCACGCAACTCGGACATAACTGCCGGAGCAACCTGATAAGTCGCTCCATTAGCACAATCTATCACCATTTTGATGCCAGACAGATCCAATTCATCAGTCACACGACTTTTACAAAATTCCACATAACGCCCACGAGCATCTTCAATTCTGAACGCCTTACCCAACTCTGAGGAATCAACTACTTCCATCGGCGCGTCAATCATGGCCTCAATCTGATGCTCCAGATCGTCAGGTAATTTCGTTCCCTGGGCCGAGAAAAACTTAATACCGTTATCATAAAAAGGATTATGAGAGGCACTAATTACAATGCCAGCCTGAGCTTTAAAGGTTCTGGTCAAATAAGCAATCGCTGGCGTCGGAATAGGCCCTAACAACCCGATATTAACGCCAGCTGCAGACAATCCAGCTTCCAGTGCAGACTCAAACATATACCCCGAAACACGAGTATCTTTACCAATTAAGAT
>JBFHTA010000028.1:0-22694 GCA_041590855.1 Pseudomonadales bacterium | reverse complement strand
GGCACCAGGTTGCCCACACATTCACCAGTGAAACTTCGCCCACCAGGTCTTGCTCGGTCACTTGCGTACCATCAATTTTCTCAGCAGTAAACGCCGGAAATGGCTTGCCAATCAAGGCAGACGGTAACTCTTTAGGGTCAAGACTTAGGCCCCTAAACAGGAAAAACCCTAAAACAATAAACAACAGAAAAGGAACAAATAAAGCCAAACGTTTCATCATTAAGTTTCCAACAATTCTCTTTCAGTCGATTACACAAACTATTGTTTAAACGCTTTGTTTCTTAAGACGATAGCGTTTGTCCATAACAGCCAAAATACCGCCAATGGACATCAAAATGGAACCTAGCCAAATCCAACGAATGAACGGTTTAACGTGCACCCGAACAGCCCACGCCTGACCACCATCCAGAGGTTCACCTAATGAAATATACAAATCACGGCTCAGAGCAGGATCAATCCCGGCCTCTGTCATCACCTGACCGCTGACGTTATATCGACGCTTCTCAGGATGAATAGTGGTAATCTCTTCGCCATCCTGAAAGACGCTGAAATTACCTATATCAGCTACATAGTTAGGCCCCCGGAAACCTTGGGTGCCATTAAAAGTAAAGGTGTAATCTTCAACTTCGATACTGTCACCAGCGGACATGCGAACGTCTTCCTGATGATCGTACACAGCAACCATACAGATCCCTACCAAAGTCACGACCACACCCAGATGCGCAAAGTGCATCCCGTAATAGCTTCTTGGAAGCTTTTTCAACCGCTGAACGAACGAACTGCTATTGCCCGCACGACTCTTCAGGTCCACCAGGATAGAACCGGCAACCCATAAAGCCAAAGTCATCGAGAACCAAACCGCCCCGTCAAAATCACCTTCATAAATGAAAGGAACAGCCAAACCGGCAAGAATCGACAACACCAGAATAGCCGTGAGTTTTCCAACTAGATACTGGACTTTTGTCGCCTTCCAACGACTGATTGGCCCCACACCAAGGAAGACCACTAACAAACACATCAGAGGAACGAACACCGCATTAAAATACGGAGGCCCAACCGAGATTTTGCCCAGGTTCATCGCATCCAGAACCAGAGGATACAAAGTACCCAACAAGATGACAGATGCAACAATGGTCAAAATGATGTTGTTGATTAACAAGAAGGCTTCACGAGACAACCAGGAAAATTTGATGCGGGAATGAACGGTCGGCGCTTTAATCGCATAGAGCAATAAGGAGCCCCCAAACGTAATCGCCAACAAGCCAAGAATGAAAAAACCACGGCTAGGGTCTGTCGCAAAAGCATGAACTGAGGTCAATACACCGGAACGCACCAGGAAGGTTCCGAGCAGGCTCAACGAGAATGCAATAATCGCGAGTAACACCGTCCAGCTTTTGAATGCTCCACGCTTTTCAGTCACAGCTAACGTATGAATCAATGCCGTACCTACCAACCAAGGCATGAAGGAGGCATTTTCTACCGGGTCCCAGAACCACCAGCCGCCCCAGCCAAGTTCGTAATAGGCCCACCAGCTTCCTAAAGCGATCCCCAAGGTTAGGAATACCCAAGCAACCACAGTCCAAGGACGTGACCACTTAGCCCAGGCTGCGTCCAGCTTGCCCGTCATCAACGCGGAAATAGCAAACGCAAAGGCAACCGAGAAGCCCACATACCCCATGTACAACATCGGAGGGTGAACAATCAAACCAAAGTCTTGCAGCAATGGATTCAGATCGCTGCCATCGGCCGGTGTATTCAACAACAAACGCTCAAACGGATTCGAGGTTATTAACGTAAACAACGCAAAGCCGGTAAGAATCATACCTAATACCGCTAACACACGTGCCAACACGGCGTCTGGTAATCCCTTACTGAGAATAGATACGGCAAAGGTCCAACCACCCAGAATCAACACCCACAACAACATGGAACCTTCGTGGGCACTCCACACCGCAGAAAACTTATAGCCAAATGGCAACAGGGTATTGGAATGGCTGGCAACGTATTTGACGGTAAAATCATCTTGTAAAAACGACAGCGTCAAACAGATAAAGCTGATCATCAGGAAAGTAAACACCCCCCAGGACAAAGGCTTGGCAGAAACCATAAAGGTTCGGTTATTAGTGGCTGTGCCATACAAAGGCAATATGGACAAAGCCACAGACATAACTAACGCAAGAATGAGCGCAAAGTGCCCAAGTTCAGGAATCATAAGGACACCTCTTAATACTGTGATGGGTACTGTGCTGGTTTTTCGGAGTCGCTTTTGAGCTTATGACCAGACTTCTCAAGAGCTTCTGCGACTTCAGGCGGCATGTAATTCTCATCGTGTTTAGCCAATACTTCACTGGCGATGAAAATATTATCTTCATTGAGCTTGCCAGTAGCTACAATGCCCTGCCCTTCACGGAATAAATCCGGCAAAATACCTTCGTAATTTACCGTCACATTGTGGGCGTAATCGGTTAACACGAATTCGACTTTCAGGGTTTGAGAATCACGTTTTACGCTGTCTTCCAGCACCATACCACCTGCACGGATACGCTGCTCTACCGGTGCCTTGCCTTCTGCAATATCTGTGGGTGAGAAAAACAGGTTAATGTTTGAGGATAACGCATAAAGAACCAGACCGATGGCTGCACCAGCGGCAACCACAATAAGACATACTGCAATAAGGCGTTTTTTACGTTTCGGATGCATCGCCATTGTTTACCCCTCCAGCTCTTGTCGACGGATGAACTTTTTGGCACGCATTTCGGCATTTTTCTTTGCCATATTTGCACTGATCACATTATATGCGATCACCGCAGCACCAATCCCATAGGACAACCAGACATATAACCCATGCCCGCCCATTTCAATCAAAGCTTGTAACGACTCGAACTGACCCACTATTCAATCTCCACCGAAACAACTCATGTTGCCACTCGTTGCTCGTTAATAATCACTAATCTTTTCTAACCTTCGGATACGCGTATGACGTTATAGTTGTAATTAGGAACTCGCTTAGGAATTCCTGAGTTTATCCTGAAGCCACTTCGCTTTAAATTCGCGTTCAACGACTTCAGCTCTCATACGCTTAAATAACATCCAACCAAAAAACAGATAAAACCCTAATACCACCAACAAGGCCGGAAACCACATTTCAAATGGCATTGCCGGTTTTTCAGTTAACTTGAACGTGGCTGGCTGATGCAATGTGTTCCACCATTCCACGGAATACTTAATGATCGGGATGTTCACCAAACCAACCAGAGACAACACTGCAGTAGAACGCCCCGCCGTCTCACGGTTATCGATGGCCGAATACAGGGCAATCACACCCAAATACAGGAATAACAATATCAACATGGCTGTTAAGCGGGCATCCCATACCCACCAGGCACCCCAGGTCGGTTTACCCCAAATGGCTCCGGTGGCTAATGCCAATACAGCAAAGGAAGCCCCAATAGGCGCGCAGTGTTTTGCGGCCATATCCGCCAGTTTGATTCGCCATACCAGGTTAATACCACCGGCGATGGCCATCATCATAAAGATTGATTGAGACAAAAATGCGGCAGGCACATGCAGATAAAAAATACGGAAGCTGTTTCCTTGCTGATAATCCTGGGGAGCAAACAACAACCCCCAAACCAACCCGGTGAGAATCAACAAAACAGCAGGGATGGAAAGCCAAGGCAACCAACGCTCACTTTTCTCGTAAAACCATTTCGGAGAAGCCCAACTGTGAAACCAGCGCTTAAATCTGGCTTTCCAATTTGGTGAAGTTGTCTCTGATAAACTCATCCGTTCCCCATACTAATCTTTAAAGATGCTGCACACGCAAACGGTGCACTTGCTAAGCTGAACAATAACAAAGCCGCCAAAATGCTTAATTGACCTGAAACAGGTTGATCAACAATTACGCCCTGTACCGCGCCAGTTCCAAAAATCAGAACCGGAATAAACAGGGGTATGACCAACAAAGGCAATAAAAGTGCCCCACGTTTCAACCCTACTGTTAACGCTGACCCAATCGCACCTACCAAACTTAATGTTGGTAGCCCCAACAGCAAGGTAATCATCATTACACCGTACGCTTCGCTAGGCATGTTCAACATATATGCCAAAACTGGCGACACTATAACTAATGGCAGTCCAGTTACAAGGAAATGATTAATAACTTTGGCCAGAGCAATTAAAAATCCTGGCAAGGGCGACACCAACATACGCTCTAACGAGCCATCATCAAAATCGGATCGGAACATATTCTCCATCGACAGCATGGAGGCCAATAACGCGGCAACCCACACCACGCCTGGCGCGATAACGGCTAATTCATTTGGGTCCGGAGATATTCCCAGCGGAAATAACGTGATCACCATGACAAAAAACATTAACGGATTGATCACATCACTTTTCTGACGAAATGCCAGTTTCAGATCCCGTTTGAGTAACGCACTAAACCCCAGATCAGCCGCCATGATCACCTCCTGACGCATGAGCACCTGGCATATAGTCGTCCAGATTTACTCTTTTCACAGTAGGAATGTCGAGAACATGGTGCGTTGTGAGAATCACTGCACCGCCTTGGGCTGCATGTTCTGCAATTCGTGCTTCTAACTGGGCCACGCCTGACAGGTCAATGGCCGTGAATGGTTCATCCAGAATCCATACAGGCAAGTCCAGCAGGTAGAGTTGCGCCAATGCGACACGACGATTTTGTCCGGCCGACATGGAATGACACTCAACATCTTCGTAACCACGTAACCCCACTTGAGAGAGTGCACTCTCTATTTGTGTTTCTGATACACCACCATAGGGCGCGACGAGCCATTCCAGATTTTCTTTGGCCGTTAATGCGGATTTAATGGAAGGCTTATGACCCAAATACAGAAGATGAGAAAAGAAATCGTCCCGTTGCTGATAAAGCGGCTGACCTTTCCAGAATAGATCGCCTTCAAAGTCAGGCATCAAGCCCAACAGGGTACGAATCAAAGATGTCTTACCGGAGCCATTGCGTCCTACCAGCTGAATCACTTCACCAGAGGACAGGGTAAAATCTAACCCTTTAAATAAGAGCCGATCGTCCCGCTCAATTAATACATTCTTAACAGACAGATATTCTGTCATGCAAACCCCGCCAAAATCATCACTGCGTCACCTACCATCAGAGGAGCAAGGAATATACTACAAATTCAATGTATTATTAAATGATGTAACTCAGTAGATCAGGCGTTATCGAATGCAAACGGCTTTCCCTTCAGGGCAATTCAGATTGGCAGCTATTCAGCCTTCCACACAAGGCAATTCCCTTCAGGACGTTTTGAGCTCTGCCTCAGCCAATCACACTTTGAAAGCCGATGTTCTGTCTGCCACCCTACAACAGATCAGCCAACAACAAGCCCATCAACAACACAGCATCGCGCAATATAAAGCCCAGATTGTAATTCAGGGAACCATCATCGATATCCTGACTCAATTCCCTCTGGAGAAGGGGGATCAACTGGAGCTCAGACTGACACAAAATCAACAGTTGTCGATTGAAAAAGTTATACCTCAATCGACCAAAACGGAGCTCACCACAAGCAGTTCAACTCATACCGGTGCTGTGAACACAACAAGCACAGCAGGCAATACGGGTTCAGCGCAAAATACGCCGATCAATCAAGCTCAGATAAACAATGTAATCCAGATGTGGCTCAGCCAATCACGTCCGGCTAGCGGTGCACTGCTTGATTTAAGCATTACCATGCAGGCCGTTGCCCAGATCATCAATCAGCAACCCAATGCCCCCCAATTCGGGCTTGACCCAACAGCCCAGTTAACAGCCTCAGCTTCCGAACAGCCCCGGCCTGCTGCCCTTAGTAACCTGCTATTACTGATTGCTCAAAGCATTCAAAATGACGTATTCGGGCGTTTGCCTCACAGCGGCCAAGCAGACTTCAAACAGCAAGTTCAGGTATTGTTGAAAGAGTTGGTATCCTGGCAATCATCGGGCAATCAAACCAGCCAGACAGCCTCTGCCATACCGTCCGCTTCTTCGGCCCTTAGCCATACGCCATCCACATCAACAGCAACCTCCCCTCAGCAAATGCTGGTAACAGGGTTAACCAATCTACAAGGGATGTTAGAACAAGCCATTAACCGGCAGGCACTTTCTTCTTCGGCCGTACCATCCACCAACATCTCCCCTGCTCAGCCTACTATGCTCGCAAGTGCGGTTCACAATAGCGTAGTAAATAGCGCCGTAAATAGTTCTGGGCCAGAGACCTCAAACACACACATTCCGATTCTGAGGGACTGGACTCAAGTATTGTCCTTAATGACACCAGCAACCCATAACCAGGCCGACTTATTGGACTGGGTATTGGAGTCCATTCGAAGACTTTCCGTCACTACACCAGTCTCCGGCGAATCTGGCCTTAACGCAGATACCTCTCAGAAGTCATCTGTTCTGACTCAATCGGGATTGAACCCATCAGCACTTACCCAAGCTCAATTGCAGTCAGCGGTAAACAACCCGACGCAGGAAGCCCAGCGTGCGATTGATACCAGCCAATGGCTACGACTGGCAGAGTTCCGAAAGCATCAACTGTTTACCGGTCAGGTCAAGCAATCCTTATTGCAAGGTACGTCCGAAATACAAATCAGCAATGTATTACGACAACTTCTGGTAAGCATCGAAGAGCTAACCGGCCGTATGACCGCATTACGATTAGCCTCTGCAGGCAGCCAAGTCGACACTAACAGTCCGACACACCTTCATTTGGACCTTCCGATCATGACACACATAGGCCCAACCAGTGTCGGTATCGACATTACCGAAAGACAACAAGATGAAGAAACCGGAAATAAGAAGTCCATCAAGCATCAGTGGCTAGTCCATCTAAAATTCGAACTGCCGCCGTTAGCTCCGTTCATCAGTCAGATCATTTACGATGTCGACCACCAACAGTTAACTGCCAATTTTTACTGTGATCACAAGGAAACACTCTCTTTGCTGAACGAACACCTAACCGAACTCAAAAATGAGTGCAAACATCACCTTTCGTCTGAGGTAGAGTTAAACACCCGGTTTGGGATGATCTCCATGCCGCGAGAAACCATCGTCAAAACTACCCAGCAATCCCTGAGCGTCAAGGTGTAGTGCATGAAGGATAATAATTCTGTCGATACAGCCGTTGCTTTGAATTACGACGGAAAGAACGCTCCCAAGGTGACCGCTAAAGGAGAAGATGAACTCGCCAGAAAGATTGTTGAAGTAGCGGAAGAACACGGCATCCCGCTTTATCACGACGAAAAGCTGGCGAGAACGCTAAGCAAACTCGAACTGGGCACAGAAATCCCCGAACAGCTGTATCTGACCATTGCAGAGATCATTGCGTTTTCTTATCAGCTGAGGGACAAAGTACCGGAAGGCTTTACTCCGCCAGGTTCAGAAGAACTCTAAATTAATGGACGGAGTAATAAGAAGGAGCCTTAAACAGGTTTAGCACAAAAAGAAGCGGTTAATGCGCCGCGCCCAGCGGCTGACGGTTTACCAACATCAGCAATTCGGCTTCAGCGTTGGACAAACCACAACTGTTAACCAGATCTTCAGCGTCCGCCCCCATTTGAATAAGGCGGGAGGCCTGGGTATAAGGTAAGGAATTCGGGTCCTGAAATTCAAAGTTTTGCTGTTTTTCTACGGTATCGGCCAACTCTTGCTCAATGCCCATCAGCTTTTTACCAATACCGATACTACTGCTTTTGAAGGCCTTAAACTCGGCCAAAACTGCCGCCAGCTCTTTTGATACCTGCTGCCTTTCCAGCTCACTTTTTCGGTAACTACGGTAAGAAATAATCACCGCCAATAAACTGGCAAGAGATACCAAACCAAAGCTAATAAACCAGGTGAATTCCATAACCCCTCCAACTATGCATAGTCATCAATGTGAGGATACTGATCGTCCGGGTCAGAGTCAGTGGCACCGCTTGAATTGGTATCGTTCAATTCTGGGTTCTCTGTTTCTTCTTTTTCGGTGTTTTCAGTATCTTCTTTGTCTTCTTCTCGGTATTTACGAATCTTTTTGATTCGGGTAACAGGGTTTAGACTGTCTACTTTACCGATACTTGGAGGCAACATGAGACTCACCTAACATTCATTGGGGAGGCCACTGCAATTAAAGCATGGCCATTTCTGCCCACTCTTCTTCACTCATCAGCTTCTCTAAATCAACAAGAATCAGAAGTTCACCGTTCTTGTTACAAACCCCTTGAATGAACTTGGCACTTTCTTCAGTCCCAACGTTCGGAGCAGTTTCGATTTCTGACTGACGCAGATAAACCACTTCAGCCACCGCATCAACGAGAATGCCAACGACCTGATTTTCAACTTCAATGATCACGATTCGAGTGTTGTCTGTCGTGTCCGCCGAAGCCAACCCAAAACGGGTCCGAGTGTCGATCACCGTCACTACGCTACCACGCAGATTAATGATCCCCAAAACATAAGGTGGAGCCCCTGGAACCGGTGCAATCTCTGTATAACGCAAGACTTCACGTACCTGCATTACATTTATGCCATAGGTTTCATCGTCTAAACGAAATGTCACCCATTGCAAAATAGGATCATCACCAGCCTGAGATGAATGCGCTGCCATCTTCTACCTCATAACACCAAAATTAAAACCAGCAAGAATACAAACTTCTCACCACATACCATTCATTTTAGAGCAGTTTACAAAATTCTTTGTCGGCTATTAGAAAAAATTCCTTAGAAAAATCCTCTTAATAACGACAAAAACCTGTTCACCGCCCTAAAATCGTCAAAATTTTGATGTCTAGAGGAGTAATTGCAGCTAACGTGCCAAAACCTGATAACCAAGGTGATGACACTCTGAGCGTCGGAAGTCGGAAGTCGGAAGTCGGAAGTCGGAAGTCGGAAGTCGGAAGTCGGAAGTCGGAAGTCGGAAGTCGGAAGTCGGAAGTCGGAAGTCATTATGACGTTAAAGCGTCAAACGTTTAATGCAAAGCCTTCCGAGAGGAAAGCCTCTGAAAGATAAGTTCCAAGAGGATTACTCTGACGTCATCAGGACAGCCGTTTCGAATTTTTATTGAGCAATTCTACCAGGCTGTTCACATCCAGAATGGCGCACATATGATCAATTACAGTCCCTGCCAGCCAAGGGCGCTTGCCCGCAGATGTTCGCCATTTAACCTGATCAGGCATCAAGCGAATAGAATCCGATAATTGATGACTCAACAGCCCCCATTCACTGTCGCCCAGTGAAATCACATAGTGGTTTAACGGGTCAACTTCTGCACATTGCTTCTCAGGCATCACCCATTTAGCGGTATGCACCACCCGAATGTTTTGTTGGCCATCCATCGTCTTTCTGGGGAATAAGCCAAGAAACCAGTCCGGTTGACCAAATAATGGGGTGAGCTCTTGTTCAATGCGATGAATACCGCCCAATAGAATTAACGGTACCGCCAGCTTGATACCACCCACATAAAATAATAAGCATTCAAAGCCGGATGCAGCCCACTGAGGATAGGCCAATTCAACACCTTCCGGTGAGAGCGCCCGCTGACTAAGTTCATTCTGCGTCGTGGTAACCGTCTCGACCTCAGCCTCTGCTGGAGTGGTCGTTTCTGTGGGTGCGACGGTTGGGACTGGTTCGACGGCTGGTTCAAGTGCAATGTTTTGATCAGCCACAATTGCTTGGTCAACTACAATCTCTGGTTCAGACTCAACAAGAGCAACTTCAGGTTCAATGGTTGTTTCAATCTCAGTGTCAGTAACCGTCTCAATTTCCGGCATAGCCACCACAGGTGACTCCACCAAAACTTCAGAGGTTTCAACCAAGGTATCAGTCACGGTATCCAGGGCGGGGGTTACAGTGGGTACAGATCTTACGTCTTCAGCAATAACAACCTCAGAAGACGGTTCAGTTACAATCTCAGGTTCATCCGCCGTCTGGATGGACGTCTCTTGCACTTTTATTTCTGTCTCAGTAACCGTCTTGGTTTCAACCTGTGTCGACACCTCTTCAGCGGCCGCCGTTGAGGTTGCTACCGCCAACATATCATCAAGATACCCTTGCAATGCTGCCATAGGCTTAACGGTTTTGGATGCTACCTTAGCCGCTGATGATTTTTGACTGTCACTCATACTCATTACAACCTGAACAGTAACCCAGTTTTAACCGGTGTTAAACAACCACACTTTCCGAATCGACCGACGCTTTGGCGATTGAAACATTTTCATACTGACGCTGCAGCAACGCTTTTAATTGAGATTCCGGTAATTGTTTTAATATCGACAGTAAGTCCAATAAAATTAACGACAATTGAGCACGGCTTAATTGATTCAACGGTTGCTCCGATAGATTAAACAGGCAGGCCAGCTGTTTTTCCGGACCAATTTCAAAGCTTAATTTATTAAGCTCTTCAGAAAGTTCCGTCGCCCAATCCAGCTCAGTCTCCTCGCTCACCGACACAGTTTTTGTCAGCAACTCACCTTCTGCTCTTGAATTCACACCAGCAACAGAAGAAGCGGTATCAGACTCTGTGGTTGCTTGTTGGGCTGTCTGGGCCTGCGACCGAATATCAGGCTCATCCCGGCAAGGGTCTTCAAGTTGAGTAGCACCGTCAGAAACCGACTGCTTGGCAGTATCTGCAAACAGATCACTCAGGTAGTCTGCCAACACATCTTTCTGACTTGGAACCATACTCACTCCTGCCGTTTTCTTTAGCTTTCTTCAGCCAACATGGTCTTAAGCAGCTTGGCGTAACTTCTTACACCACGGCCTTCCGAATCATAAACGCTCGGTGTAACACCGGCTTTAGAGGCTTCACGCAACTGAGTATCCACCGGAATCACATGATCCCAAATGGTTTCCGGGTAGCTCTTTCGCATTTCCTTCACACTTTGAGTCGAAGCATTGGTACGTCGATCAAACATGGTCGGCACAATATGATAGGGCAACGGCGTAGGACGTGATTTGGTCACCATATTCAAAGTATGAACCATACGTTCCAGCCCTTTCAACGCCAGAAATTCACACTGAACAGGAATAATCAAACGAGAACACGCCGCCAATGCATTAATCATCAACACACCTAAGATGGGAGGACTATCGATAATCGCGTAGTCGAAATCATCCCACAAACACGCCAAAGAACGGGATGCCACCAACCCCATGCCTTCTTTCCCGACCATGCTTCGCTCCAGCGTTGCCAGTGCCGTCGAAGAAGGTAATAAATTAATTCGGGAATGGCTGGTGTCCATTAATAACTGACTGGGCAGCTCTGGTGGAATGGCTTCCGACGATTGAAACAGATCAAAGCAAGAATGCTCTAATTCATCCGGATCATAGCCAAAATAACTGGTCATGGACCCATGAGGGTCTAGATCCACCAGCAGAACCCGCTTACCTTGCTCCGCCAATAAACCAGCCAGACTTACGGCCGTTGTGGTTTTTCCAACGCCGCCTTTTTGATTTGCAACCGCCCAAACTCGCATTGCAGACTCCAATTAAAACCGCCAATGATGATAAGAAAAGCAAGCTGTGTGCCAGAAGAGGGTTTTATCGGCTAGGGCTCGGTAGTACGAACGTCTCTTAATGCTTCCCGCGTCACTGCAGACCGCGATATCAAAAGCACTATGCGTCGATTCTTCCGACGATTTAAAGGGGTGGTATTGGGAACTATAGGCTGAAACTCTCCATAACCTACAGCAGCCAATCGGGATGGATCGAGACCTTCGTCCTGTAATTGCCGGACAACACTTGCCGCTCTCGCCGCAGACAATTCCCAATTGCTTCGGAACTCACGATTAAAGATAGGGACATTATCTGTGTGACCTTCAATCTGTATCGGATTGGAATAGCCGCCCAGTATCATCGCCACATCCGCGATGACATTTTCTGCCGCCCGGGACGGCTCTGCCCCACCGGTAGAAAACAGCACTTCAGACCCTAGAGTAACCTCCAGCCAATCCTCACTGCCTTCCAACGACATCACACCTTTTTTAAGTAAACCTTCAAAACCCTGCTCGAAGGCTTCTTTCAGCTCAGGCATGTCTGCATCTTTTGGAACAGCCGTCGAAGTCTCCTGTACTGCCATCTGATTTGGCTGCACAATCACTCGTTGTTCGGTCACGGGAATTTGACGAGCCACATCGCCAATCTGAATCGGATCGCTTGACGTCGGAGGGGATTTGAACACACCGATCAGGCTGGACGCCAGAATCTTGTATTTTCCTTCGTTGACAGAAGAAATCGCATACAACACAACAAAAAACGCAAACATCAAGGTAATAAAGTCTGCGTATGAGATCAGCCAACGCTCGTGACTTGGCCCATGTAAATTTACTCGACGTCGACGAGCCATACCCTTAACCCACAACAGCGCTGATAGTGCGCTGCTTATCTGTAACCAATAGGTTATTTATTTCTGTGATTCAAAACTACTGCTCAATAAAACTGTGCAGTCGTGATCCGATAGCTTTCGGGTTTTCGCCTTCCGAAATAGCAACCAAGCCTTCTACAATCATCTGTTTGTACTCACTCTGGGTGAGAACAAGGCTCTTGATTTTCCCACCCACAGGCAGGAACAATAAGTTGGCAGAACCCACACCATAGATGGTTGCAACGAATGCAGTGGCTATGCCCTGCCCTAATAATTCAGGTTCGCCAAGGTTGGTCATCACATGAATCAACCCCAAAACGGCACCAATAATGCCTATGGTAGGCGCGTAGCCTCCCATACCTTCCCAGAAGAGTCCACCGGCTAAATCCCTATGCTCTTCCAATTCAATCACCATTTCCATGGTGTGACGGATGGTTTCCGGTTCAGCGCCATCCACCAATAACTGTAAGCCTTTACGGGCAAACGGGTCAGCCTCGGCGTCGGCCATGCCTTCCAGCCCCAATAATCCCTCTTTGCGTGCCGTGGTACTCCAGAACATGATTTGTTCTATGCCACGTTCAAAATCCACTAATGGCGGTACAAACACCCACTTGGTTAATTTAAGCGCATGATTGAAGGACTTTGGCGTTGTCTGAAGAAGCATGGCACCTGTGGTACCAAGAATCACAATAACGAAAGCGGCCAGATTGCCCAACATGGCAATGTGTCCGCCGTCCAGAAAATTCCCGAATAAAACTGCGCCTACACCGAGAATGATCCCGAATAGACTTAACACATCCATGGTTAAGAAACCTCATCCACCAACTTTCGTGCAATCTGATTCAGACTTAGCACGTCGTCAGCAAAGCCCCCTTCAACAACAGCCATCGGCATACCATAGATAACGCAACTCTCTTTATCCTGCGCCCACACCGAACTGCCTGTCTTCTTAAGTAATGCGGCACCGTCTTTACCATCAGCGCCCATACCGGTTAATACTATCCCTAGCACACCACCCTGAAACACATTGGCAGCAGAGCCAAAAGTCACATCAACACACGGCTTATAATTTAACCGCTGATCACTTTCGATGATGCGAATCGTACCGCCATTTCTGCGATCGATCATCATCTGCTTACCACCGGGAGCTAACAGAGCAACACCGGGCTGAAGCTGATCACCATCTTCCGCCTGTTTCACGGTAATATTACAAATCTGGTTTAAACGCTCTGCAAACGCCGCTGTAAAGTTAGCGGGCATATGCTGAACCAGCACAATGGGCTTTGAGAAGTTGGCAGGCAAGTTCGTCAAAATCTGCTGTAAAGCGACAGGCCCTCCCGTGGAGGTGCCAATGGCCACCAATTTAACGTCCGAACTTCTCAGACTGGACTGAGCGCGTCGCACCGGGGCAGCATCCCTGACAGGTTCTGCTTTCGGTTTAGGCTCTGGCTGAGCAGTTGGCTTTGCCGCAGGCTTAGAGGTATGAGAAGACTTAAGCGCCTCACGAATCGCTTCACGCTTGGCCTTCATATCGGCCTTCTTATCACCGGTCGAAGTGAATTGCAGCGTATTCGATGTTTTCGACCCGGCTACTTCACGGATTTTCTCAGCAAGAATCTTCTGAACCTTACCAGGGTCACGAGAAATGTCTTCGAAGTTTTTCGGAAGGAAGTCAACTGCTCCGGCTTCCAATGCATCAAGGGTAACCCGAGCACCATCAAACGTCAGCGAAGAACACATAATGACCGGCGTTGGCCTGACTTTCATGATTTCACGAACAGCAGTAATGCCATCCATCACAGGCATTTCAAAGTCCATGGTAATTACATCAGGCTGCAATTTCTGGACTAACTGAACTGCCTCTGCGCCGTTGGATGCAGTACCAACAACTTCAATATTTCTGGCCGCGTTTAAGATATCACTGATGCGTCTTCTGAAAAAACCCGAATCATCAACTACCAGAACTTTTACTGCCATTGGTACTCCAAGAAAGTTAGTTATTTATAGTTGCTCAAAGACTTGGAAGCATAATTACTGAGCATACTCGGTACATCTAAAATGAGCGCAATGCGACCATCCCCTGTGATCGTAGCACCGGCCATTCCCGGCGTGCCATGAAGCATTTTACCAAGAGGTTTAATCACGACCTCTTCCTGTCCAATAAGCTGATCAACCACAAAGCCAACACGTTGTGTTCCGACAGAAACAATCACTACATGAGCCGTTTCATCTTCACTTTCGTTAGCTTTCGCACGACGAACCAACCAGCGCTTCAAGTGGAATAATGGGTACACTTTCTCACGGACGACAATTAC
Source organism: Pseudomonadales bacterium (assembly GCA_041590855.1). Lineage (GTDB taxonomy): Bacteria > Pseudomonadota > Gammaproteobacteria > Pseudomonadales > Litoribrevibacteraceae > Litoribrevibacter. The sequence continues at coordinate 8,001 of JBFHTA010000028.1, read as the reverse complement.
TTCCTGACCGTCCACGATATTGGTTTGGGTAATGTCGAGATGAAAAATCTCATTCACGCTCACCAACGGGAAGGCAAAGGCTTGCTCTTCAAGCATAACCATAAGGGTAGGCATAATCGCCAACGTCAAAGGCACTTTAATGGAAATGCGCGTACCTTTGTTGATCTCTGAGTCCACATCAATGGTGCCGTTCAGTTGTGAAATTTTGGTTTTCACAACGTCCATGCCCACACCACGACCAGACACGTCAGAAATTTGTTCTTTGGTTGAGAAGCCCGGATGGAAAATCAGGTTAAAGGCTTCTTTATCACTCAGGCGATCTGCTGCATCCTGATCGTAAAGGCCTTTTTCAACCGCTTTGTCACGCAGTTTATCCGGGTTCATACCACCGCCATCGTCGGTGATACTCAATAATATATGATCGCCTTCCTGCTCGGCAGACAAGACAACCTTACCGGTTCTGGGCTTGCTGTTTGATTCACGAACCTCCGGCATTTCAACACCGTGATCTACCGCATTTCGAACCAAGTGAACCAAAGGATCAGCAAGTGCTTCCACCAAGTTTTTATCCAGGTCTGTTTCTTCCCCCACCAGTTCAAGATTCACCTCTTTCTTCAAGGTTCGAGCCAAATCACGAACAACTCGAGGGAAACGACCAAATACTTTCTTGATCGGCTGCATCCGTGTTTTCATCACGGAGGTTTGAAGATCTGCCGTGACCACATCCAGATTGGATACGGCCTTAGACATGTCTTCGTTACTGCTGGCCATGCCTAAGCGAACCAAACGGTTACGAACCAATACCAGTTCGCCCACCATGTTCATGATATCGTCCAAACGCTTGGTATCGACACGAACCGTGGTTTCCGTCGGCGCGGCATTTTCTTTTGCCGGTGGTCGCCCAGCTGCAGGCTTTTGTGCCGCAGGAGGGGTCGGAGTGACTGCAGGTTTAGCCTCTGCGGGTTGACTTGCAGCGGGAGTAGCCGGTTTAGCTGCAGCAGCCGGGGCCGAAGGTGCTGCCGGTGCAGCAGGTGTTTCCGGTTTGTTGACTGACGGACCTTTACCTGCCCCGTGCAGTTCATCTAACAGGTTCTCGAACTCATCGTCAGAGATAAGTTCACCACCGCCTCCTGAACCAGACGCTGCCGGCGCTGAAGGAGCAGCAGGAGCAGACTCAGCCTCGGATTTTCCGGCTCCGGGGCCTTTACCTGCACCGTGCAGCTGATCCAGCAAGGCATCAAATTCGTCATCAGTGATTTCATCACCACCGCCTGAAGCAGCTGCCGGTGCGGCAGGCTCGGGTTCAGGCTTAGGTTGTTTGGGTGCCGAAGGCGAACCGCCTTCGCCATGTAATTCGTTTAAAAGAGCTTCAAACTCATCTTCGGTGATTTCATCACCGCTTGCTCCCGTTACCGGTGCCGCTGACTCTGCAGCCGGGGGTTCCGCCACAGGAGGTTCCGGTTCCGACGCAGCTATCATCTGATCAAACTCAGCATCCGCTGCGTCTGCAGGTTCTGGCACTGCTTCAGCAACAGGGGGAGCAGCAACTTCTGCACCCTCTGGTTGTGCCAAAGCTTCGAGGCTTGCAATTAATTGCGGATCAGCCGCAGGCAATTCTTCACGATTTCTAACGCAGTCAAACATTTCGTTGACTGCATCCAGTGCCTGCAACACAACATCCATTAACTCTGAAGTAACAGATCGTTGTCCATTTCGAAGAATGTCAAACACGTTTTCAGCAACGTGACAGCACTCAACCAAGTTGGTTAGTTGAAGGAAACCGGCACCACCTTTTACCGTGTGAAACCCACGGAAAATCGCATTTAACAAATCTTTGTCGTCTGGTCGCTGTTCCAGATCAACCAACTGCTCTTGAAGCAGCTCCAAAATTTCCCCTGACTCTACTAGGAAATCCTGGAGGATTTCTTCATCGGCCTCGAAACTCATTCAATGACTCCTTAGAATCCCAGGCTGGACAACAAATCATCCACCTCATCCTGACTGGTCACTACGTTGTCGCGCTCCTCGGCATCAACGATAGGACCCTCTGCTAACAGTTCATCGGCGGCTTCGGTAACTTCTTGAGAATTTTCAATGCCGGTTATGCGTTCCACCAGCCCGGCCATTTTCACGAGGCTAACTAGGTCGTTCTCCACACCCTTAACCAGCTTGATTACCTTTTGGATGACCTGACCGGTCAAATCCTGGTAATCCTGGGCTAACAGGATGTTGGAAAGATTTGAAGACATGGTTCCACTGGAGCCATCCACCTTCTTGAGGAATTCATCAATACGTTTATAGAGGCTTCTGAATTCAGACACATCCATCTCACGTCTTAATAGCCTTCCCCACTCCGAAGAAAGTTCTGAAGCTTCTGCTTTCAAGTCATCTACCACAGGAATCGTTTCTTCAACGAGATCCATGGTCTTGTTAGCAGCATTATTAGTGGACTTGATCACATAATCCAACCGATCCGAGGCATCTGCCATCTGGGACATTTCAGAGTTATGCGTAGAAATATCAATTTCAAAGTTCTTGATAGAATCATGCAAAGCCCGAGTTAATCGACCAATTTCTTTATATAAGCTTTGGTCTCTTACATCGGATAAGCTTTGGACATGTTGAATGGCACTTGTGAAATCTCCGGCTTCAACGGCATCTACAAGTGCTTTTGTATGCTCACGGATTGATTCCTGAAATTCATCCAGGTGACCGCTATTATTATCAGACATTCGGTTCCCCTTAGAGAACGGTCACAGGCACTTAACTGGCTTCTACACGTTCAAAGATTTTCTCGATTTTTTCTTTTAACGCTTGCGCGGTAAACGGCTTAACAACATAACCATTTACACCAGCTTGCGCCGCCGCCACGATTTACTCACGCTTCGCTTCTGCCGTCACCATAAGTACTGGCATATGCGATAACGCGTCGTCCGACCGAACGGCCCGCAACAGGTCAATACCAGTCATTCCCGGCATGTTCCAGTCTGTAATCAGGAAATCAAAGTCTCCTGTTTTAAGCATTGGCAACGCAGTGCTTCCATCGTCCGCCTCATGGGTGTTTGTGAACCCCAAGTCTTTCAATAAATTTTTGATAATTCGTCTCATAGTTGAAAAATCGTCAACTATTAGAATTTTCATATTCTTGTCCAAGATGACCTCCCAAGACCTTGATGGAAAATGAATTTTCCCTTCGAATATGGTTGTAAGATAAGTGTAGCTGCTAGTTCTAGACTATCCAGTTATTATGCCGCTTTTACGCAGTCTCGTCATTCCATTCAAGTAGCCTTGATTTCAGCCTGTGAGCTGCCTGGCTATGGATTTGACTGACCCGTGATTCACTTACCCCTAAAATCTCACCAATTTCCTTCAAGTTTAGTTCTTCGTTGTAATACAGCGCCAACGTTAGTCGCTCGCGTTCAGGTAAACGAGTAATAGCCTCGGTTAACTTCCGGCGGAAGCGTTGCTTGGCAACATCATCAAAAGGACCAGGGGTTGTTCCATGAATATCATCTTGCTGATAATCACCTTCGGCTATCAGCTCTTCAAAGCTGAATAGTTTACTTCCCACCGAATCCTGCAGATAACTATGGTACTCATCGACCGAGATGCCCATTTCTTTAGCAACTTCATGATCTTGCGCATCTCGACCGGTTTGTCCTTCTACTTGTTTTATCGCATCCAAAACCCGACGACTGTTTCTGTGCACCGATCTTGGTGCCCAATCTCCGCGTCGGATTTCGTCGAGCATTGCACCCCGGATACGAATGCCTGCGTAGGTTTCAAAACTTGCCCCTTTGGATGCATCGTATTTCTTCGCAGCCTCAAGCAGACCTATCATGCCGGATTGAATCAAATCATCCAGTTGTACGCATGGCGGCAACCGACCCATCAAATGTGTGGCAATTTTCTTAACCAGGCCGGCATACTGCTGGACAAGGGCTTGAGAACTTTTTTGATCCGTCTCTGAATACATAGCAACCCCGTTAACTGCAGCCATAGCAATACCCTATTCTTTCTTCAGCCTTACATTGTACAACCCGAATCAACATAACTAACCCACGTTATATTGAACCAGTTGCTCTGCAAAAAATTCCAGATGCCCTTTTGAGGATGTAGGCAAAGGCCAGGCATCCGCTTTTTGCGCCAAGGCTCGAATTGCGACGGACGCTTTCGATCTTGGATAGGCTTCCAATACTGCTTTTTGACGTTGAACCGCTTTTTTGACGGACTCATCAAAGGGAACGCACCCTACATACTGTAAAGCCACATCTAAAAATCTATCAGTTACCTTGGTGAGTTTAGCAAACAAATTACGACCATCTTGTTGCGTCTTCACCATATTTGCCACGACCCGGAAACGATACATTCCGTAATCGCGATTCAACAGTTTGATCAAGGCGTAGGCGTCAGTAATAGACGTTGGCTCGTCAGTGACAACCAGCAGCACTTCATTTGACGCACGCACAAAACTGATCACGTCTTCAGCGATACCCGCAGCGGTATCAACAATCAATACATCCATCTGATGAGCAACTTCGCTGAACGCATGAATCAATCCGGCGTGTTGCTGTGGCGACAAGTTCACCATGTGTTTAGTACCGGAAGAGGCTGGCACAATTTTTAAACCCAGCGGCCCTGATACCATGATGTCTTTTAATTCACATTCGCCACTCAATACATTTTCCAGCGTTTTATTTGCCGAAATACCCAACAGAATGTCGATATTTGCTAACCCCAGATCTGCATCCAAAAGCACAGTTCTGCGTCCTTTTTCGCACAAGGCAATCCCAAGATTCAAAGCCACGTTACTTTTACCAACGCCGCCTTTGCCCCCTGTTACTGCGATTACTTGCACCGGACTACTTATCATACCTACTCCTGTGGTACTCAATGTGTTCAATTTGATTCATTACCTGAATCTAAGCTTAGGCAATTCTACGATTAGATAAAGCCTCTTCTGCCTGTCTTAACTCTGTATCAAATGCAGAAACACCACCGTTCAGCTGCTGATACATATAGACGGCTTTACTCACCAGGTTACCGGCATTGGCATTCTCAATGTCATCAGGAATACGCGGGCCATTGGTGATATAAGCAACAGGCATGACCCGTTCAACCAAAATACTTAGCATTTCACCCAGCGAGCCAGTTTCATCCATTTTCGTAAGAATACACCCATTCAAGCTAAAGTCTTGATAATTATCAAGTATTCTTGTCAAAACACTCTTATTAGCTGTACAAGGAAGCGTCAAAAAAGACTTAAAATTCGCAGCACCCTGTTTAATGACCCTTAATTGCTGATGAATGGATGAGGTAGCCGGATCAACCCCTGGCGTATCTATGATCACCAGATTCTTATTTCGCACGGTGTTTAAAATACCTTCCAGCGAGTGCTTTTTATCCACCACTCTCACCGGCACACTCAGAATTCGACCCAGTGTACGCATTTGATCGTGTGCACCAATGCGCTGTCCGTCGGTTGAGATTAATACCACACCTTCGCTGCCATGCTTTAACGCAAATTTAGCCACCAATTTGGCAATGGTTGTTGTCTTACCTGAGCCGGAAGGCCCAAAGAAGGCGTAGACTCCGCCGCGTTCCAGCAAATCACTTTTGGTGACTGGCAAATCGTCGGCCAATAAGGTTAAAGCCTCACGCCAAATGGCTTGTTCATCGTGCATTTCAGTGACCCGATCCACAATGTCTCTCGCCAAAGCCTGACTCAGCCCTAACTTGATCAAGCGCTTTAACGCCGCAGCATGTAAAGGATGATAGCTGGCATAGTCCGCCATTTCCCGCTCATCCAATTGTTGCTTTAACATTTGTTTTAAGCCCAGGATTTCCTGCTTCATCGAGTTCAGCTCATCCGTCGGCTTAGGGGTCGCTTTAGAAAACTTGGAACGTAAAATTGACGCTTTCTTTTTAAACGGTGTATTACCACGATCAAAGTCATCATCCAGAGAAGAATTCTCCAAACGCTCATTCAAACCAATCAAGTCGTCGGTAATGTCGCTGTATCGACCACGACTCACTTCCCTGGAGGTTTTGCGAAGCTCCGCTTCCAGTTCAGGGTTCACAATTCGTTGACGCGTCGGTTGAGCCACCGACTCCGCCGAGTAATGATGAAAGTTATCGAAGTCTACCTTACCGTCGTGCTTAGGGTCGTAGTCCAACGCAGTGATGACCTCCACCCCTCCATTGACTTTGCGGTTCGCTAAAACTACAGCATCCGGCCCCATTTGTTCCGTTACTTTTTTCAATGCCTGCTGCATTGTTGGAGCAAAAAATTTTTTAGCTTTCATGGCCTCGTCACTCTTACCAAATCTGCCTGAACTGTTTAAGCGGTTTATTGACGCTTAACCGTTTGTTTTTAATTAAAAATGCGAAATTGATGCCAGTTAATACCTTTTACCTGAGACACTAATTTCCAACTGCTGCAACAATCGTAATTTTCTTGTTATCGGGCACTTCGTTGTAGGAAAGCACAGCCAAGGTTTCTGATGCGTTCTTCACAAACTTGGCCACAGCGGAACGAATCGCCGGAGAAACCAGCAATACTGCAGATTTACCGGCCAGTTCCTGTCTTTGCGCCGCTTCACTGACTGACTGTTGCAAACGTTCGGCAAGAGAGGGTTCCAGCACAATGCTATCATCTCCCGCTGCTCCGCCTTGTTTCGCTTGTTGTACAGACTGTAACAAAATGTTTTCAAGACCCGGTTCCAAGGTGATCACCGGCAATTCATCGTCACCGCCAACAATGTTTTGCACAATCATACGAGACAACGCCAAACGAACAGACTCTGTCAAATAGGACGGATCTTTACTGCGTGAAGCCGCTTCGATAATGGCCTCAGCAATGGTTCGCATGTCGCGAATCGGCACTTGTTCCGACAGCAAATTTTGCAGAACTTTCAACAACGCACTTAATGACAAGGTGTTTGGCACCAGCTCTTCGGCCAATTTCGGCGATTTCTTGCCGAGCAGATCCATTAATTGCTGCACTTCTTCGTGTCCAATCAACTCGTCCGCATGTTTAAACAACAATTGATTTAAATGGGTCGCGACTACAGTACTGGCATCGACCACCGTATAACCCAGTGTTTGCGCTTTATCTTTCAGGTTCGGGTCAATCCAGAAGGCATCCAGGCCAAAGGCCGGATCTTTGGTAGCAATACCGTCAATTTCACCGAACACCTGCCCGGGGTTGATGGCCAAATCACGATCCGGATGAATCTCTGCCTCACCAACAGTAACCCCCATCAAGGAAATCCGATAGACATTCGGCAGCAAATCCAGATTGTCACGAATATGCACCGATGGCATCAGAAAGCCTATTTCCTGTGACAGTTTTTTCCGAACACCTTTAATACGATTCAGCAGCATCCCACCCTGATTTTTATCCACCATAGGGATCAGTCGATACCCCACTTCCAGACCAACCGGGTCCACCGGGGTTACATCATCCCAGGATAATTCTTTGACTTCTTCGGCCTGACTCTCCGCTCGGCCCTGCGGGGAATCCTTATCCAGTAATTCTCCAGCTCTGGCAACCTGCTCAGAATCACCCTCTTCTTTTTGACGCTTGCGATAGTAAATCCAGGCCGCAATTGCGGCAGCCAAGAAGCCCAACCCCAAGAAGGCTACATGCGGCATACCTGGCACTAAACCCATCACGATCAAAAGGGCAGCCGAAACAGACAAGGCTTTTGGCGAGTCAAACATTTGGCCCATGACCTGCTCACGCATTTCTTCGGCACTATTAACACGCGTTACCATGATGGCTGCTGCGGTAGAAAGTAGTAAAGACGGAATCTGAGCTACCAGACCATCACCAATGGTCAACAATGAATACTTCTCCACAGCATCGGCAAACTCTAAACCATGCTGCCCCATACCAATGGATAAACCACCGATCAGGTTAATGATCAAAATCAAAATACCAGCAACGGCATCACCGCGAACAAACTTACTGGCACCATCCATAGAACCGTAAAAGTC
>JBFHTA010000027.1:0-22719 GCA_041590855.1 Pseudomonadales bacterium | reverse complement strand
GAAAGCAAAGCCACTGACGACATAATGAATGCGAAGGAAAGCACATGAGCCACACCCCTCACGCTCTGGCAAAGGAGTTGCTCGAACTGCATGTTCAACACGAACTCGACGCGCTGACCCCAGCGCGTTTCCTGGACTGGCTTCAGCAAGAAACCCACCCGGTGTTAGACGCTCTTGCTGCCATTCCACTTAAACAATTATTAAGTGAAGACCAGCTCAACCAACTGATTCACGATCAGGTGGTGTCTCACCCCATCCCCGGTGCCATTGCTGAAATTGCCGGAGACGCTGCGACCTATCTGTTTAAGTCTGACCCGCATCTCGACAGCCGTGTAAAAGACATCATGACCGCGCAGCAGTTTCAGGGCTTTGTCGCCAAATTATTGGAATTAGAACATCAGCGACACGATCTGATTCATCAGTTCATCGACTTACCCGTGTATCGCTCTCTGATTTCCAGCGTCGTCTATAAGGCCATCACCCGTTATCTCTACGAAGATAACATGCTCAGCAAGCACGTACCTGGTGTATCTTCAATGTTAAAGATGAGCCGCAACGTGATGAACAAAACCGTACCTAAAATCAGTGGTGCGATGGAAGAGAGCGTTAAGAAATACATCAGCAACAACCTCAGCCTGTTCCAACAAGAGAGCAAAACCTATTTGGTAGAGTCACTGACCACGGAAGAGTTGGAGTCCTCGATCATGGACTTCTGGGACGACATCGAAAACAAAACCCTGAGAGAGCTGCAGGAAGGAATGGACAGCATCGACCTGTCTGAATTTGTGGTGCTCGGTTATGAGTTTTGGCTGGAATTCCGGGAATCCGACTATTTCGAGCACTGTTATCAATCCGTCGTGCACTTTCTCTATCAAAGATACGGCGACGAACCCCTGGCGACCTTACTCGAAGATCTGGAAATCACAGCCGATACCGTCATTGATCGTACCCAGCAACTGGCCCCGCAGCTGCTCACCACCCTGCAAGAGCAAGGCATCCTTGAGGAACTGGTACGCCGTCGCCTGTCTGCTTTTTACGAGTCTGATGCAGTCTCCAAAACCTTGACTACCTGAGAAAACCCATGACCTTCAGGCAAGAGCCGTTTCACTAGACTAAACTCAAAGAATCCAACAGATGTAAGGCCGCCCCCATAGGCCGTTCCCATAGGTCACCACCATGCGAGCGGCTCATCAATCTGCGAGTTGAATGCAATGAAACGAGGTACTATTCGGAAAATCCTCAGTGCCCTGAAGTCGACTTCGGGCAGGGATTTTCTTGAACAGCTGACTTTACAGCTCAATGAAGTGATCGAGGCCGACTATACCTTTATCGCTCGTGTCGACAAAGGCAGCTTCAGTTCCACCACCTTATCCATGGTCGCCCATGGTCAAATCTCAGACAACTTCACCTATTCTCTGGAACACACGCCCTGTGAAGACGTCAGTAACAACAGTCTGTGCGTTTATCCCGACAATATATGCTCGTTCTACCCCAAAGATCAGCTCTTAATCGATATGAAGATTCAGGGCTACATCGGAACACCATTACTGGACTCCAAAGGTGACGTAATGGGGCTGGTCGCTGCACTTTATGAAAACAAGATTGAAGACCCGGAGTTGGTAACGTCCTTATTCGAATTATTTACGGGCCGGATTTCCGCAGAAATTGAACGTATGGAACACCAGGCCGCCCTCGTCCAGTTGAACAACGACCTGGAACAGAAAGTTAATGAAAGAACCCTGGAGCTGCAGGCCACGTTGGAACAACTGAAATCGTCACAAACACAGTTAGTCGAGAATGAGAAAATGGCCGCTCTGGGACGACTCGTGGCCGGGGTCGCCCATGAAGTTAACACGCCGCTGGGCGCGGCAATACTGGGTAACTCCACCATTGAAAGCTGTTACCGTGACATTAAAACCGCCTTTGATTCCGGCGCGTTAAGCAAACAAGCATTTGAATCGAACCTTAAAACCATCAATGAAGCTCAGGAAACCATTGCATTTAACCTGGCAAGAGCGAACGATTTGATCACCAGTTTTAAACAACTGGCGACCGACTTTCATATTGATGAGTTAAAGGCCCTCCAGCTCACCCCCTGGATGGATGAGTTACTTAGCAGTTTATTGCCACTGTTAAATGCGTCAGACATAACGCTGGAAAAACACTACTCAGAGAACAAGCTATCCATCACCACTTACCCGATCAGACTTGCTCAGGTAATCACCAATATAGTAACTAACTCAGTCAATCATGCATTTGACCCGAATTCAGCCGCTCAAAAACGCATTAGCATCCGTATCGATGCCACTGACTCCGGCTGTACCATTACGCTTCAAGACAATGGACAAGGCATGGACGAAGACGTGATCTCAAAAGTGTTTGATCCATTTTTTACAACCAAACGCGGTTCAGGGGGCACAGGTCTTGGGATGAGTATCGCCAGAAACCTGGTCAATGACTCTCTCAAAGGCGCCATCGAGATTGAAAGCCATCCCCAACAAGGCACCAGCGTAAAACTTCACATACCGTCTATTGAGTAACGTTTATTCAACAGCACCTATTGAACAGCAGCTATTGAATAAAATAGAGCCTCAGGAAGCCCGGTTTTTCAGTAGCTTTCTGACGTCCTCCAGCTGTTGGTTACGTCGCTGATCTTTGGGCGCGATGGCTAATAATTGCTGAAGTACCTGTTCGGCTTTCTCAAAGGCTTTCGCCATCAGTAAAGCGTCCACCTGCAATGACAATACTTCCTGCGTTTTGGGCAGACGTTGCTTGGCAATTTCCGTTTGAATGAGTTCCGCCGCCTGATGGAAGTTTTCTTGCTGTATCATCAATTTAATCATCCACAGCAAATCCTGTGTTTGATCCAGATACCCCGCCACATACGCCGAGTGCAGCGCACTCAATGCTTGGCGATAACCTTGATCACTCTTCGCTTGTTGATCTGCTTTTTGTTGATACAACACGGCCAGTTGACGCCAGTAAAGGGTACGAGGGTACTGAGCAATCAACAGCTTTAGCACATCCACGGCTTGTGTTTTCAGTCGCTTCACCGGCTTAGCCTCAAACTGACTCAACAAGGCCGTCAGCTTCATCCGATACCAGCTTTCAGGAATCGGATGGCCCGTAGCCCCGGACGTCGCGCTTTTTTTCGTTTTCAGCAGAATGGCTTTATCCAGTGCTTGGACAGCGTTAGCCCATTGGGACAACTTATAGTAGGACTGCCCTAGATATAGATAATCCTGGTGGGAGATGGTTAAGCCCGGCGCTTCTGCCTTGGCGGCTTCCAACCAGGGCACATAGAAATCCACTGACGTTTGCCATTGGCCCAGTTGCATGGCGAGTTGTGCCAGCGTCTTCTGAATTTGCCATTGTTGTGACTCTTCGTAGACCTTTAGCTTCCAGGCAGTATGAAAGGCATCATAAGCGGCTTGATAGTCGCCTTTGTCCAACGCCAAGGTGGCCGAAAACTGATAAGCCAAGGCTTGTTCATAGTCGGTCAAATCACCATCCAATAACTTGGTAATCAAGGCGTTTGCTTGTTCATGATTAATATCCGGCGACGGGTTTTCTTCAGTGGCTTCCGGATTAAGGGCTTGCTGAATGTCGATAATCAACGGCAATACCCCGGGGCGAACCTGATTTTTGGCTGCCACAACATCAACGTAACCGACACTGAACAACAAACAGAGCCCCATCAACCAACTCATAACTCGGCGTGGAATATACATTGAGTCGTTCAAGCCCGAGCTGACGCTTTCAGAAAAATCCCCCGATTCAAATTCAGTCACCATCACAAAAGCCACCTAGTTTTCTAAGTTGAATTCGAATCGCTGCCGATTCTTATAGGCGACAGCTACCCCGTTCTGCATCAACGGATCAAAGCGCCAACGGAACACCGCCTTTCTGACGACACGCTCAAAGATGCCCTCGGGATTGGCCTCTACAAATTCCAGCGAATCGCGATCGACACGGCCTTCTTCATCTACCCGAAATTCGACAATCACATAGCCTTCAATCTTTCTCTGCTGGGCACGACGAGGGTATTGAGGGTTAATGCGTTGCCTTGGCGCATTCTCCATGACCAAATCGCCTTGCACCAACACTTCTGCGGGCGCAGAAATCGAAGGTAATGAGGGTGTGGATAACGCCAATTCAAAATTACTTTCAAAGGCCATATGAGGCATATCCAGGGTAGGCACATCAACACTCGGAGCTTTAGCAGCAACGGCTTGAGCCGTCTCTGTCTGAGTAACCGGTGGCGGAGGGGGCGGTAAGGTACGATCTCTCAACTGTACATCAGAATCAAACCGCATCCGCAGCATGTTCAACCCCACTGAGGTTTCAGCCGTTTGATAGCGCGCAGTCGGGTTGGCCAATTGCGCCATAAACAAAAACAGCGCAACCACAACCACGCAAGCAGCGGAACCACACAACAGCAATCGCACCTTAATTTGCCCCTTGTTTGGCGTCTTTCGCTGCCACCGCAACCTGCTCGATGCCAGCCAGCTTCACCTGATCCATCACCCGGATCAACAAGCCGGTTTTGGCATTCTCATCAGCTTGCAGTAATACCGCCAAATCCGGTTGCTCGACTTTCATACGTTCCAGTTTCGGACGAATCATACGAACATCCGTCGCTTTACCTTCCAGCCATACCAAATCATCCGCAGTGATTGCCAAGCGTACCCCGGCGCTGTCTTGCTGTTCCGCCGTAGACGACGCTGGTCGATTGATCTCCACCCCGGACTCTTTCACGAAGGTAGTCGATACGATGAAAAAGATCAGCATAATAAAGACGATGTCCAACATCGGTGTCATATCGATGTTGGAATCGTCTTGCTCTGTATTCAAATGAACGCGACTTCGCACTGAGCTACCTCACTTACCGTCATTCATGTGCGCCAATGACGCCAATTGCAGGCGACTCCAATGGTGCAACCAGGTGAACATTAACAACCCGGATACCGCCAGCACCATACCCGCCATGGTAGGAATAGTGGCCTTGGCGACGCCTGCAGACATCAATCGTGGATTGCCCGTGCCATGAAAGGCCAATACATCAAACACCTGAATCATCCCGGTAACAGTCCCCAACAAACCGATCATGGGGCACAAGGCCACCAGGGTTTTAATCAAGGAAAACGATTTTTGTAATTCCCGCTCTAATCCGGCCACCTGGGTGATGAGACGCCCTTCACCCTGTCCGCTATTCTCCCGGGCAGACACCGCTTTCAGGCAGGCCCGCTTCAAAGCAGGAAACTGCACCCAGCGAAACCAGGTACGCTCCAACAGCAGCGTCCACATCACCAGGGCTGTCCACGCCAACCAGAACAACACCCAGCCGCCCGAAAGAAAGAATTGCTTTAGGGCTTGTGACCATAACGCGGGATCAAACCACATCCGCAACCTCTTGCGTCTTGGAAACGGATTGGTCTTTAGGTTCGGACGCTGATGATGCCTTTGCTTGTACTGAACCCACCAGAGATTGACTAAACTTGCCTGATTCCATCGACTCCGCCAGTGACGCAAACGCCACCTGTTGAAGCAACTGCACCAAACGACGAACCCGATCCGCCACCAGGCTATGACAGAACAACAAAGGAATTGCCACACACAAACCTAATACGGTAGTAATCAAGGCCTGGGAAATACCACCCGCCATCAACTTGGGATCGCTGGTGCCAAACACAGTAATACTTTGGAAAGTACCTATCATACCGGTAACGGTTCCCAACAGACCCAGTAACGGAGCCACCGCAGCCAGTAATTTCAATGCCGACATTCCACGCTCTAAGCGAGGCACTTCTTTCAACAAGGCTTCGTCCAGGCGAACCTCAATACTGGTCACTTCGTGCGCATCCTGCTTGGCTGAATCCACTGCCTGTAAAACCCGTCCCAACGGATTAGCTTCTGACAACTGATCAAGTCGTTTGCTTTGCGCTTTGATTTTTAGTTCCGCCAGCAATACAGCCAACAAACGCCATATCGCCAACAGTACACCCAAAGCGCCCAACGCAAGGATGATGAATCCAATAGGCCCACCCTGCTCTAAACGCTCTTTTAACGTCGGCGTCCGACCGATGAGTTCCAACAGGTTGCCTCGGCTTGGGTCCATCAACAGAGTCGTTGCTTTCCCCTCAAAGAAGGCCTGCGCTTGTGCCATATAGCCTGCGTCCGGCTGACGGGGGAAAACTTCTAACTGCTGACTGGAGGCATCGTAAGCCAGGAAGCGCCCTGCCTGATCTATAGCCACAAACGGCCCAACACGTAACACGGATGTTTCCTGATAAACACCATTGGGTTGCGCGACCGACGCAGAAAAACGTTTGATTTCAGAGGTAGCTGTCATCTCTTGCAACATCAACAACCACAAGCCTTTCACATCCGACAACGACGGAATACGTTTTTGATCCGCAAACGCTATGGCGTCCAATCGATTTGGAAATTCACTACTGATCAAGGAATCCTGAATAACACCACTGAGATCCTGCCCCTGTTGTTTGATCACCCCAAACACTTCCCCTAACTGACCGGTTCTGGCGGTCAGTTCGTCTTGCTGGGTACGCAAGCTCTTTTCGTTGTCATCGTACTCACGCTTGAGACGGGCTTGCTCGGCCTCCGCCTGAGCCAAACGCTGTTTGGCATCCTTCAACAGGTTGGCTTGTTTACGATACTGGGCCAGAAACTCATCCAAGCGCGCCTGCTCCTGCGCTTCAGTTTGCTGAATGCTCTGCTGGACTTGCTTAAGTAGCCCGTCCAAAGACGCAGTTTCTGCCGCTGATAGGCCGCTGGCAACCACCATCAAGATGGCCAATAGACACGATTTCAGAGAAAAAATACGGATCATTTATTGTCTCCCTGATTCATACTGACGGATGCCCCCAAAGGCAATTCCAGTAATTCCGGTACCGTCTGTTGCAACGCCATCTGGATGCCTTTCTGAATGGCCCAATTGTTCGCGTCCGGTAATGTTAACCACTGTTTTTGGCGGGTATCCCACTGGCCGCTTTGCTGCCCGTCAGACGTTTGATAATACAAGGCTACCCGGCCCAGCCTTAGGAAAGTCACATCGCGATCTGGCTGACCTTCCACGGTCAAAACACCACTGTAGGCTTCCAGCGTGCGGCCGTATTCCACTTCAATCTGATAGGCTTCCAACACTTGGCGATATTTCTCCGCCACACTCACATCCGCACGATTCATAAGTGTATTCAGACGATCCAGCCGTTCACGACGTTCTGTATTCAAAAAAGGAATGTCTCGTGCAACGAATTGATCCAGCGTCGTTAACATCTTTTGAAGCAAGGGCAAGGCGGCTTCTTCCGTATCTTGCAAAGACGCCAACTGGGTTTTGATGTCAGCGATTTCATCAACTTGCGACTGAATCAGCTTCTGTAACTGCGCGTTATAATTTTCCAGCTGCTGCGCTCGCTGCGTGGTGTATAAATATTCGTAGTAGTCCTGACGGGTTTGTTCGTCCAACTGATCGATTTGCTGCTGAACTTTGGCACCCTGTTGATAACTTTTCATCCACGCCTTTTCAGCCTGGTCAATGCTCGTACCTGCTGCATTGGCGTAGCCCGTAAAAAACAGCACGATCAAGCCCAATGACGTCAGAGCGCTTGGTAGCCATCGCCTCTTTTCACCTTGAGTTAACAACATCATCACCACTTAGTTTTTGAAAATGAATCTCATTATATTTCAATAATAATTTCAAACAAGCGTTTACATATTGCCCGAAACGTAATTAAATATAAATACAAATCATTCTCATTATAATTTTGTTTCTGAGAGAACTATGAACAAAAAGCCCCTAGCACTTGGTATCATGAGCGGCCTGATGGCCCTGTCTCACAACGCGGTTGCCGCCTCTGACAGCGCAAACGCATCCACCCCTGTGGAAAAAACGACTGTTATTACAGCCAGTCGTACCGCAGAAACTGTTTCTTCACTTCCACAAACCGTACAGGTGATCGATCAGGAACAAATTCAGCAGCAAGTTCAACCTGGCAACAACTTAGCCGACATTCTACCTAAACTAATTCCCGGATTAGGTGCGCCAACTCAAGTCGCCACGCAATTTGGTCAAACATTACGTGGCCGCCCTGTTCTGATTCTGATCGACGGTGTATCCCAATACGACAACCGAAATATATCGCGTAAGCTGAGCAGCGTATCGCCGGAAATGGTTGCCCGAATTGAAGTCGTCTCAGGCGCAAGCGCCATTTACGGTGCAGGCGGTGCCGGTGGTGTGATCAACATCATCACCAAAGATGCATCAAAAGAATCTATCGCATTTGAAACGCGACTTGGTCTGAAAACCAGCACCGAAGAGTTAGACTCCGATGCCTTGTCTTACAACGCAATGCAAAGCATTTCTGGCACAGTTAACAAGTTCAGTTACCTGGCCACTGTGAGCGGTGAAATTCGCAAAGGCATGTTTGATGCAGATGGCGATCGCATTGCACCTGAGCCGGCACAGACCTCACGCAGTGATGCCGATTCGTTAGGCGCGCTAGTGAAACTTGGTTACCAGTTCGATGCAGACAAATCCGTCAAGCTGACTTTCGACTGGTATGAGGAAGAGCAAGACACCGACTATGCAGCCAACTACGGTGGACCGGGCGTTCCGGCATTGTTTGGCGCCGATGTTTCCGCAAAAGCCGTGAAAGGGCTGGAACTGGACGACCAACCAAGAACAGAGCGTACCTCTGTTACTCTGGATTTCACTGATCAGGATTTATTTGGTTCAACCTTCCGAGGCCAAGCGTATTATCGTGAGCGCGAATACCGCTTCTATCCTTTCGGTAGCACAAGAACGCTCGCCATTGCACCGGCTTTCCAACCTGCATTTGGTACAGATCGAGCACCATTACCAGTTGTAAATCAATCAACTTCAGAAGCCGAGGTCTATGGTACAAAGCTGACCTTGGAGACATCCATTAATGATGACGCCAATGTAATCTGGGGTCTGGATTACAACGTGGATAAGGGCAAGCAAACTGCTAGAGGTTATGATGTTCCTACTTTCATCAGTTCTGGCGGGCTAACGTACGAACCTATTGGTTCAAGCTATCAGTATGGCCCTGAAGTAGAAACCGAAACCAAAGCCGCCTTTGCTCAATTAGAGTGGGATGCTTCTGACACCGTCACAGTTCGTACCGGTGTTCGTTATGAAAATATCAACGTTGATGTGGATGATGCCACTCCGCCATTAGAGACTTGGTTCTGGGATCAATACGGTGCCATGGTTTCACCTTTCTTCCCTGGTGCAGGCCCAGAAGCTGTAGAAGGCGATGAGCTGGACTACGATGCCTGGTTGTTCAACTTCGGTGTCATTGACCGTATTAGTGACAACACCGAAATCTTTATTAACTACTCGGAAGGTTTTGAACTGCCTGATGCAGCCCGCCTGCTACGCGATGGGTTATCCCCTGACAGCTTGATGCTGGATCTATTCACCAACGCTGGCGGTGCCACGGATATTGGTGATTCCGAGTTCGATGCAATAAAAGTTAAGAACTACGAGTTGGGCTGGCGCGGACACTGGGAATCAGCAAGCGCTTCGATCACTGCGTTCTATAACAAGTCAGATAAAACGGCAGTATTTAACTCTGACTACACCGTTGATATGCTAGATCAGGTAAAAACCATCTCCGGGATAGAATCCACCTTGGATGTCTACGTGAATAACAGCGTTCAAACCGGTGGTACCTTCTCATATACCAAGGGTGAGACCAAAGGCGACGATGGTAAAAAGCGTGATTTACAGGCAACCGAAGCGTCACCTGCTAAGCTGACAGCTTACATCCAGCTTAATAAATCCAACTTCACAACTCGCTTGCAGAGCATGACCATCTTTGACTACAACAAAGCGGCCCGAGACGATAACGGTGCGGACATTGATGGCTACACCACTTTGGATCTATTAACCCAGGTTGCAGTAGGCCCTGGTAATCTTCAACTGAATGTAAACAACTTGCTGAATAACGAGTACCAAACGGTTTACAGCCAATGGGCCGAAGATACTTACGGATCAGCTTCTGGCCTGAATGCAGAAGGCCGCACTCTGAGCATGAGTTATCACATGGAATACTAAGCTGACATTCCCCATCAGCCATCAAGGACGATGAAAAAGCCCGATCCGGTTCAACCGGATCGGGCTTTTTTGTTTATCACAAACAGCAAAGACAGCCGAACAACGAGTTATGCCCCCTCCTAATCTCGTGCAGGAATATTCAACCCCCGTTGCACCGCTGGCCGCTCATTAAAGCGTTCGATGTAAGCTAATACATTCGTAAAACGATGTAGTTCCGTAATATCCCCCGCCTGATAAAACTCAGACAAGGTGCGTAACCAAGGCACTATGGCGATATCTGCAATGGAAAACTCGCCGGCGATCCACTCCTGACCTTCCAGTTGCTGATCCACCACGTTCAGTAATCGGCGAGCTTCCTGTACATAACGACGCTTTGGCCTTGGGTCTTCGATGTCTTTCCCCCCATAGACATGGAAGAACCCAAGCTGTCCAAACATGGGCCCGATCCCCCCCATTTGAAACATCAGCCATTGCGTCACTTTGGCTTTATCAGCCGCCGTTTTGCCCAATAATTTCCCGGTTTTTTCAGCCAAATACAATAAAATTGCGCCGCTTTCAAATAGCCCGATGGGCTTACCATCTGGCCCATTAGGATCAATGATCGCGGGAATTTTGTTATTCGGATTCAATGACAGGAAAGCCTCGCTCTTAACATCTTCATCCGATAAAGAAACCAAATGAGGCTCATAAGCCAAGCCCAACTCTTCCAAGGCAATAGACACCTTCACACCGTTTGGTGTAGGAAACGAGTACAACTGCAGTTTGCCCGGATCTTGCGCAGGCCAGCGCTGTACAATGGGATAGTCCGCTAACGATGAATAATCGTGCTGTGGCATCTTTTTCACCTATGAATCTGAATGACGACGTTGAACATAACTTTGTAAGTGATTCAGGTTGCCATAAAGTTCCAAAATAATTCAGCGCCTATTGGTCACAACTTTGATGACACCAAAGAAAGAATTTCCAAAATCCGGCAACAACCAAACAAGGTTGCTCAACTATTGATCTACATCAGAACGTCGAAAACCCCCATTTATAGAATGGTCTTAGATTAAAAATTCAATGAGGGGAAAAACCATGGACACATTTTTCGACTTGTTTATGAATCTGACTGGATTACTCAGCCTGTTCGTTATCGTATTCACTACCGGCATGGGCATTTACTGCGCTCACATGTTCATTTCCAAAATGAAAAAAGAAGGCGAAGAGTACGATAAGACACACCCGAAATCGTGATCACTCATTATCATTCAGCCAGACATCGTTCAGCTTGGTAGTATTCAGCCGGACATTCTTCAGCATGACTCGGGGTAGACTGTCTTCACTGCCCTTGATGTCGGCTGCCTGTTGGGTTCGTTTCTAATATCACTCTTTTTCAGGTCAGGGTGGTCTGTGTACGCTAGACTCAAAAAGCGCATGTGATATTCATGCCCGGTACCGTACAATGCCTTTTGCTCAAACTACTGCGCGAGCCTTCACACCAGGGAGCCACTGAACAGGCTCCCAGCAGTCACATGAAAGCAGCCACATGAATTTACAGGTGAAAACGATGAGCGATGAACAGCCTCTTGATGTCAGCCAACTCGATTGCGAAAGCCGTTATGATTACTTTCTGAGCGTGGTGGAAGACGCCCGCGAGATCTGGATTTTAATCAACGATGAGAATCAGTTCTTAAAGATTTTCTCGGAAGAGGAAGAGTTCGAATACCTACCTGTTTGGCCGACTGAAGACTTAGCGAAAGCCTATAGCGACGTTGGCGATGAAGCGTTAACACCCAAAAGCATCTCATTACCGGAATTTCTAAATAAATGGGTTGCAGGGCTTCAAAATGATGGTCTAGAAGTGGGGGTTTTCCCTGGAACCGATCAGTCGGTTTGGATCATGGAACCCGCTGAATTAAAAAGCGATATTCAAGACGAGCTGGCCAATAACTGGTAATACCCTGCTGCCATTCTGTTGTCTATTTCCCACGCCATAATTACAAAGCGCCATCTGAAATCCGGCGCTTTGTAATACTTTTGTTAACAATAGTTTACAGAATGGTTATGACTGGTTTTTCAATGCGTTAAAACCCTGAAATCAATAGATTAATCGGTCAGCTTTTGTTATTTTACGGCTGCTAGGGAGCCTCTAATTGTGCGCTCCTTTTAATCTGATTTTAGAGGACATTATGTACAAGGAATATAAAGTTATTACCGTTATGGAAGGTGGTCTGG
This sequence comes from Pseudomonadales bacterium, assembly GCA_041590855.1. Lineage (GTDB taxonomy): Bacteria > Pseudomonadota > Gammaproteobacteria > Pseudomonadales > Litoribrevibacteraceae > Litoribrevibacter. The sequence continues at coordinate 10,400 of JBFHTA010000027.1, read as the reverse complement.
GTGCAATCTTTTTAGGTGCTTCCAGCATCCCGGTTCAGAAAATGGAAACCGCATTGAACAAAGAAGTTGCAGAAGGCTGGCAAGTGGTTTTCCAGATCGTTGAACAAAAGCGTCTGTTGTTGTTCTGGAAGCGTGAAGCTGTGATCATCACTCTGGGTCGATAACCCTCAGCCAAAGGCGCTCGCATGTTAAAAAAAGACATTCTTGAAGAACAACAAGAACAGCTGAGACGTCAGGTTCGTGAACTACCAGACGAACAGCGCGCCAGCTACTATCGGTTATCTGAAAAGGTCATCAAAGACCCGGATACCTACGCCACACTCAACTATATATTTATTGCAGGCCTGCACCACTTCTACCTTGGCAAGTGGGGCTTGGGATTATTAAATATTTTGGTGTTTTGGGGCGGTGTCGCCCTGATCTGGTTTGGCTGGATCGAAGTTGGCGTTGCGCTCTTGATCGGAATCTCTGTTTTTGAACTGTACGAGCTGTTTCGGTCTCAGGCTATTGTGTTAGATCACAACAACAAGGCCGGACAAAAAGTGCTGAAAGACATACTTTCACGGAACCCGGACTCTCTAAGCTAAACGTCTCCATTCCAAGGCATCGCAGCTTAGAGAAGCCGTTAAGTGAGTGTTCACTTTCAGCCAATAACGTCTCCCTTTGGAGACGTTATTCATATCATCCCACCTTTTCTTAACCGGCCTTTCCTAACCGTCTTTGATTAACTCTCTTTATTAAACTCTTTACTGGCTTGCTCAAATTTCTCGATACGCGCATCGCTGGACGGGTGACTCGCCCAATACTTAGAGTGCTCTTCTTCGCCTTCCTTATGCGCCTTTTTAAGCTTTTCCATAATATGAGCAAAGTGGATCGGATCGATGTCCATCATCCGCATGTGATCTAACGAGAATTGATCTGCTTCTTCCTCAAAACGTCGCGAATATCCCGAGTTCAGCAATAATGCCGGAGCCGCCAACAACAAGGCATTCACACTGGTTATGTCACCTGTTAGTACAGCCACAGACAAGACCAGCACGGAAGTTTGAATCAACGACTGAGTACCGTGCCTGAGTTCCACATGCGCGATTTCATGCAAAAGTACGGAACGAAGTTCGTTATCGTCGGTAACCAACGCCACCAGCTCATCGGTAACGACTATGTCCCCCGATGGCAAAGCAAACGCATTGGCACCCAAGGTCTCTGAAGTGCGTAAGTGCAGTTTATAATCGTACTGGCCGCCTTCGTCCGGTATCAGTTCATGAAAGAGTGATTGAATTTCTTCTTGTCGCTCTTCGCTCAGTTCAGAAGGCTTAAAATAATCTTCATCAAAGCCCTTGAAGGCTTGCTTACCTTGCGTCACCAGCGTCTCAGGCGACACCAACATAGCGGTATTGTAGGAGGCCGACGGAATACCAAAGCGAATCAACAGCCAGCTAAGAAACAACACCGCTGCCAACAGTATCAGTCGTAATATTAACGGGCCATTACGACGAACCGCCGAAGCATCCGCAGGAAAACGAGCCTGTAGATGATCAACAAGATCGTTATCAGCGGTTTCAAACAGTATACCGCCAGGAAAGGTAATAAACCGGGTGCTGTTTTTAATACGTGGGGAGACTTCCAGTCGGCTAAAAGGAACCGACTTTTTGGTAACCCCTTCCAACGACACCATACCTATGTCATCCACCGACAACACCACAGATCGTTTCGATGCTGTCTTGGCATCGAAATATACGCCATCAATCACTTCCATTGTCATTCCAGAACGTTAGGTTTTGATGTCATGATAATACAAAACCTGGAAAGGAGCCTGTTCTGATCAATGGGTAATGCGATCTAATGTCTTCATTCGTTGAATCTCACCGTCCGACAGCTGTAACTCAAATCGCATGTACTCATCCAACGCTTGAGGCGAGGCATCTTCTCCAAGGGATTCACGATAAGAAAGATAATCGGCTCGTTTTTGTTGAAAGGCTTGTCGCTTACTTTCCAGCGCCATAAGTCGCTCGGCCGCTTCATCCCCATAGGTTTGAGCATACGTTTGATATTGTTCACCCTGCCCAGCAGTGCTCACCTGTTGACGTAAACTTTTATGATTCAACGCTAGCTGACTGGCCTGACGTTCCGACTGATTATGATCGGGTTGTTGCGCATCCAGGGCGGCTAATTGATTAGCCACGTCTTCATTTGAAAGGCCGCTGGTGCTGATTTTCATTCGCTGCAACATGTAATCATCGTAAATATTTTCTGAGCCAAACAAGGCTTCCTGATCGGCCTGATCAAACAGCTGCTGTTGCAGGGCTTTTCGTTCTTCAAACACACGGGTTAAAGATGCCATATCCGACTGAGTCATCATCACACTCGGATCGTACAAACGCGCCCAAAGATCCTGATCCACCGTCAGTGCATTCAACCGCGTTTTATATTCCAGATAATTTGCCAAAAATAATGAGGCTTGTTCCCTAGCTGGGGATACCAGGTGCTGATCGAAATAGCTTTCCAACCAAGCGGTGATTTGAGTAATGGGCGCATCGTCCTGAGCACTTAAAAAATAATCGAGTAGCTGTCTGGCCTGTTCATCCACAATCAGATTGCCATCCTGATCTGTTATCAACCGACCAAGCACATCCGTGCCTTCAAACTGTGATGGTAATTCCGACTGCCAATCCAATACATCCAGCCGAGATGCTGCGTAATTGCCAGGTTCAACCAAGGCAGTATCGATCGTTTGAACCAAAGACCCTTTCACCACTTCATTGGTACTGTGCTTTGACGTCTCATCAAAGGCATCTGATAACTCAATAGAAGGAGAATCAGCCATAATGGCCACTAACGCCAACCCCGCCAATACCCCTGCCAGTCCAATCCCCGTAATTTTCACAAAGGAGTTCATCATTGATTCCTAACGTCTTTCTTGCACTACAAACGTCTTATCGAACATCTGTCTCTTTTAACATGTACTGATCTAACAAGCATGACTCCCAGCTACAATGCGTTCAGGAGCCATACTCTCGAGGCAATCTGAACGCCCCGATACTTACTTATCTAACCTCTAGACACCAACAAACGCATTCCTACAGATTGTTGTTCTTCAGGCGATTTGCGTGTGTAAGGTACAACGAAGGCACGTCCATGAACCAATGTCCCAGACCCAACGTTTGGTTAATGGCATCAAAATGGTTGTGCTTGTAGTTCATTTTCAATCCGTTACCCAGACCATGACCACAGTTTGGCACTAAGCCATCCCATACAAAGTCACTTGGAACAAACAAAGAAACGACAGAAACAAACACAGAATCCAACGGATCAAACCAATTCGTGCGCGGCTTCAAACCACCCCAAGAGAAATAGCGAACACCGTTCACTTCATGGTTTACAAAGTAACGCGAGCTAACTTCGCCTTGCGTACCATTCTGGTTGTCCATGCAGTCTTTTGATGGCAAACCTTGTGGGTACTGACGATTAAACTCAGCCACTGTGTCCAGGTTGGTTGCTTCGGCCAACGCCAAAATACTTTGCTGACCACGTTGCTCACTGTTATAGCTGCCATCCTGTGGAACACCGGACATAAACTCAACAATGTTGAAAACGTTATCAATCAAGAACACACCCAAAGTTTCAATCAGGCTGCCTTCCTCGATAGAAGAACGAAAACCGTTAGAGAAATGCGTTCCTCGGTTCATCCCGAAGACCGTAGTTACAGAAGCAATTTGCTCCGGCATAACCGCTGCCGCATAACGTGCTGCCAATACACCCTGACTGTGGGCAATCAAGTTGACCTTTTCAGCACCGGTAATCGCCAAAATGTTTTCCAAATCTTCAATCAACTCTTCTGAACGCTGCTCATTGGATTGAATTGAACTCAGATTAGTCACATAAACTTCAGCGCCATTGCGACGCAACTTACCGGTAATGCCATACCAGTAATCAATACCCAATGCGGTATCAAATGCCGCTGCCCCTGGCACCATGACAATCGGATATTTAGTGGATGCAGAACCAGCCAGAGACCACTGACTGAACAGAATCGTAGCCAACGCCACGAATAGACGGATTAACATGTAACACCTCTTTTGTTTTTATGTTTGGTGAGGTGCAGATAGTAGGTAAGAAGCCAACCCCGGCTAACTACCCGTTAGGGTAGGCCAGGTGGAATAAAGCAGAAAACTGTGAACCAGTCGTGGTCTGCCTGAAAAACGGTCTTTTATTTACCTAAGAAATAAAGGCTAGAAATAAAAAAACCGGGCACAAAAACCCGGTTTCTTAACACCAGTAAATACGATTACTGAATGAGGTACATGGCTTTATCTGTACCGATAGACATTCTCGCGCCACCGTTTGCTTCTTCGGCAGAGCGGATGTGCCAACTGTCTTTGTTCATTCGGCCAATAATATCAAAACCGTTCCATAGAATGTCACCAGAGATTGCTGATACTTTCGATAAGTAAGTCAACTGATTGTAATAAGAGTTATCTACTGACACCCGAGCAATATAAAGGGCTGAAGAGTCAAACGGGTCCTTCACCATTTCCAGAATTTCATAATTCAAATCAAATGAGTTCAATTCTGACAAATCTTCGTCAAGGATCTTCAACACATCGTTTGGTGTCCGTGCTCCACAAGCGATCTCCGCCGCTAAGTCATCATCAACGTTGATAAGCTCCAAGTGTTTACAACGGATATCCGACTCTGCGAATAATTCAAACCCCTCGGTCGTCTGGGTCCAAATTTGAGTTTTATAAATAGTAGTTACTACATAGTCATCTAAACCGTCAGCATTGAAGTCTGACACCTCCAGATCAAATATGAACTCAGTGATTGAGATATTACTGTTGATTAATACTTCATTTTCTATGTCGACGACACTTATGGTTGTCCCTTCGATATAAATTACATCATAAATATCATCATTATTAGCTTGTATTAATTTGAGATTTTTAGAGTCAGACCAATTACTGGAATTAGGCCCCGACCATATTGTTGATTCATCTTCAATATCTAAAACAAAAACCGACGGTTGACGATAGTTGCTATCTACTCCAAGGAACAGCTCATCAGTCCCATCTGAATTGTAGTCAAACAAATGCGCTGTGTATAAGCGATCTACATTGATATCAAAGGACTTTTCTTGAACCCACCCTGTGTCAAAATGCAGACTTTCCACTGTGTTAGAAGAACTCATGTAAAGTGCAACATTCTCACCCTCAAGATTACCCCAGCCTAAACTAAACACTGAAGAACCTAAATTATTCGCTGAATAGACTGTCGTTACCGAGTTATCTATCACTGACAATCTTGAACTATTTCTGTAAATGACCTCAAGATCTTCATCATTATCAATATTGCCAATAGTGACGTCATAGGCTTGGCCACTGCTTGAAATACCCCAGCCTGCTTCTTCTACAAAACTCCCGGAGCTTACGTCATACGCACCCAATCCTCCCTGCCAGCTACTATTCGCGACAATTAATTCTTTTTGAGCATCAGCATCAATGTTCCCGATAGTAATGGAATCAATTGAATAACGACCAAAATCGTTCGTTACTATCACTTCCTTAGTTCGAGCATTCAAGACCTTAAGACTGTCACTTCCATAGCGATCTAAGCCTATAATTTCTTCAACACTATCTGCATCAAGATCGCCAAGATAAACATTAGAACCAAAGCCTTCTGTATAGAACCATTGATTACGTAAAGACAACCCATCATAGATATAGCCATCATTCGTAACAATCTCTATAGCGGCATCTTCGTCAACGTTCCCAATAACAACACTGCTTGCATCACGCCCCACCGGCAGTCGATTTGAAATACCTGACACTAAATCCTTTACATCAACAAGTTTGACTCCGGAACTGTTACTAAGTAGAACTTGTACAGACAGATTGCTACTTGTCGTTAGCTTACCGACAGCGAACGATATTAAAGATTCATTCTCCAGAACAACCAAAGCGTCAGCCTTAGATGTATCCGCATGAATTACACTAACTCCATATTCAGTTCCAACAAGGATCTCCTGAACATTATCATCATCCACATCATAAGCTAACACCTGCTTGATACGACCTTTTGTTGGTAAGGAATATGGGTATAGCCAATCCTGTTTGAAAGTATCTTCCTCAAGAGTCAACAGCATCACTTTATTATTGGTATCCGTTGTCAGAACTTCTTTGATTGAATCATTATCAAAGTCAGCAATAATATTAGTATCCGTACCTAGGGATAGCTGAGATCTGGCAACAACACCATTAGCCTGAGAGCCGTCCACTCTAAACCTAATTACATGAGAGCTATTTGAGACACTTGGTGAAGAAACTCTTAATGAGTAAAGTGACACACCACCAAACTCTGGTTCAGTGGCCGTCCAAGTCACTAGCCCTTCGTCATCTATTGTCATCCCTTCAGGAGCCCCTTCAAGTACGGCACTGACAGGTTGATTTGGAGTATCAGGATCTATTACCGCAGCTGTAAACGTCAGGGTTTCACCTGAAGCCAAGCTACTTGGAACATCACTAATTTCAATTTCTGCGGGAGCATCTCTCTGGGTTAAAGTCGCCATCTCAGACAACACCTGATACTGCCCGTCAGTTACCAAAACACGAACACCTACAGTGTCGCCAAAAAATGCCGTGTGAGCTGGAAATTCGTTCGTTTGCGTTGTTAGAACCATTTCACCGTTAATAAACCAACGATATTCAATCACTGTAACGGTGTCATTATCTGGATCAGAAAGCGATCTTGCATCAGCAAATATGGGGAATCGCGTGTCTTGCCGCCAATGATCCTCAAAATATATGCGAGGATGGCCCACCGTGGGAGGGAAATTGAGGTCTTCATAGGCAATATATTGAAGTTCCCCCAGGTTGTTAACATCAAGATCGGCCGTATCATCCAACATCACCCCGCGCTCGAATGTTCCGTCCTTGTCAGCATCCAAAGCGACAACAATACTGTCTTCTGAATAGAAGGCTATTTCTCCTTGAGAAGCATCCGTCGTAAAGGTTACTCGACCTTCGCTAATCTCATCATCCGACGCAGTTACTCTCTCCAACGTGTTAACAGTCACATAGCCCAACTGACTTATGTAGATACTGCCAGAAAAATCAAATTCGCTATTCGAAGGTACAACTTCACGAGCATAATTTTCAAAGCGGATTTGATCGGATGACTCTGTATCTGAAATCGTCAGGTTACTCACCGTGACAAAACGATAGCCATTGCTATAGTTCAAAACCGACCCATCTAAGTACGTCGCCCCTTCAGACGTATCGACTAAAACATGGTCATAATACAAGATGTACTCATCAGGATAGGCCGAGTTATATGCTATGTGTCCTCTACCGGAAAGCATGGTGCCTTCATCCAGACAATTGTTGTAAGTAACATTCAGAACACCATCGCCATATTCCGTCAAGGTGCCGTTGAAGCGTATTGACCCGGACTCACAGGCCTCTGTTTCATCAACAGCCACGGTATCCACTGACGAGCGGTTCACTATGGGACTCTCTAAAGCCGAAATCTCCACAGCCGAACTCTCCACAGCCGAACTACCCTCTTCCTCCAATCCCACTCTGGAAGGTTTCATCAAGCGCTTTTCTTCAACTGCATTTGCAGCATTAAGAGTACTAGAAGCAATACGGCTTAAACTGGAATAAGTATTCATATTACTACTAGAACTGGCCAAAACTGGCCCGGTAGGTTGCTCATCCGCATCGGACCCAAATAAGAACGATGAAAAGGCCAGCAGATTCTGCTCATCCAGAGTTGCTTGCTGACTATTGCCTTGATAAGCACTTTCAGAGACTTGTGCGTAATGATCGTTCGCCTGTGCTACTTCTGCAAAACTGATGGTCGGCTCAGAAACGGAAGACTTATCACCTCCGCCACCACCGCCTCCGCCACCACAGGCAACGAGCTGGCTGCCCGCCATCATAAAAAAGATTAATTTCTTCGACGTATTCATAGAATCACCTTCGTTAGCAGCACCTATTAGACACAGCTGAACAAGCCGTACCTAGAAAACTGGTCGCATGATTATTTAGTTATTATTTGGCAGGAATTTATACGATCATCTCTGGCATCGAGAGATTTCAGAGGAAGTCAGGAATAAGGAATCAGGTTCGAAAACCCAACCAAAAGCAGAGCATATCTGACTTTCCTTAGTCACGGAGTGCTCCTGAACTCGATCTATTCAATCCTTGGCGAAGAAACATACCATAAAGTGAAGATAGATCAAAAATAAAACAATCGTTTGAACCAGTGTGTGGAGGGGGGGAGCATCACCCCCTCAAATAGCGGCCACTCAACAGCAACACTACAAAGTAGATACCACCAAGAATCGACACCACGATACCGGCAGGCAGTTCGAATGGCGGGTACAGAGACATGCTTAACCAGTCAGCTAACAGCAGTAACAGGCCACCAAACATCGCCGAAGACGGCAACAGCCATTGGTAATTGGCAACGCCAATCGCACGTATGACATGAGGTGCAACCAGACCAACAAACGCAATACCGCCCACCGTCGCAATGGACAGCGAGGTAAAGACGGCCGTTAAGGCAATCAGCAGGTAAATGGCGGTACGAACCGGTAATCCCAGAATCGAGGACCACTGAACGCCCAAATACAGCAGGTTCAGCCAACGGCTGGCAAGAATCAGCAAAGGTAAGCCAAGCAATAGCGGCCCCCAAATCCAGCTGATGTACTTTTCATCCACACCATAGAGGGTACCGCTCAGCCACATTAAGGCTTCGCTGGATTGCGACGGGCTTAGCGTCAGAATCAGGTTCACACAGGTGCTGCCAAAAGCCGCCAAACAAATACCGGCCAATGCAAAGCTTTGGGGTGTGACCTTGCCGCCTTTCGCCCATAACCAGGCCAGTACCAATAGCCCGGTCGACCCAAGCAGAGAGACTACCGCCATCATTTCACGGCTCATCGGTATAAAGGCCGTCGTAACCACCACCGCTAACACACCGGCACTGGAAATACCGGACACATCCGGGCTGGCCAACGGGTTACGTAACAGGGTTTGCAGAATCAAACCGGAAATCGCCAATGCCGCTCCGGCACCAAAGGCAATCAAGGCACGAGCAAGTTCCCATTGTCCTTCCAAAGCCCGTTGCGTGATCACCGCTATGGAGAATACAGCGATCACAGAAAACACCCACACCGGCTTAAAACGAATCACAGCACGAATACCGACTTCGGTTTTCTCATACAGCTGACCGTATTGATGCTGGGGCTTACGTAACATCATCATCAGGAAAGGCGCTCCGATCAGCGCAGTAAAGGCCCCGGCAGGCAGCATTAACAGTTGCCCTTCAAACGCACGGGAAATCATATCGGCCAGTAATAACATCATGGCGCCCAAAGGCAACGCCAGTAAAGCTCGCCACAGAGTTCGATTCTGACTGCGCCCTTTAATCAGGTACGCTGCCAAGTGCGGTGCCACCAGACCAATAAAACCTATCATTCCGGCCATACTGACCACAGACGACGATAATAAGATGGCGACCAGCAAAGAAACCAATCGGGTTTTCTCAACCGACAAACCGGACGCCTGCGCTTGTGTATCCCCTAGATCAAACATATCCAGTTGGCGAGTCAGAAGCAGGCTTACAAAAATCAACACACCGCCTATGGGTAACAAACGCTGAAACAACTGCCCATCGTTTTGCGCCAGGTTCCCTGCGCCCCAAATAAAGAAGCCATCCAGACGGTTTTCACCCACCATCATTAATCCGGCGGATAAAGACCCCAGCGCCAAGCCCATGGCCATGCCGACCAGAATCAAATTTAACGGGGAATCAGAAATCCACTTCGACAAACGCCACACCAACATGGCCGTTGCCAGAGCACCCACAAAGGCCACCAACACCGGCCAATCATGCAGGAATTGCGGGAAAAACAAACCACCTAATAAGGTAGTTACCATGCCTCCGGCATTAATACCTAACGTTGTTGGGCTGGCATAGGGGTTTTGTAAGCTCTGTTGAATCAAGGTTCCGGCCAAGGCCATCATGGCACCGGCCAACACCGCCATGCCGGTTCTTGGCAACATCAAATAGTGCACAATGCCTTGGGATAAGTCCGTGGGCGTCGCCCACATCACGGCCTGTTTTACCGCCACCATGGCCTCGGTAAATCCAACCGAATCAGGCGCGCCGATGGGTAATGTGAGCACCACCAAGCCAATCAATACCCCGCATAAACCTAGAAAAAGGCTTATCAAGCCAGCATTTCCCGGTTGGGCAGACGTCAACGAAGTCGCAGATGCGTTTGAATTGGAAATCATAAGTGGTCACTCCCGAGTCGCTGATCAGCACGTTCCGTTAACAGTCGGGCAATATTCTCAGCCATACGAGCTGCGCTTTCCGGACCGCCAAAACTCCAT
>JBFHTA010000026.1:0-22866 GCA_041590855.1 Pseudomonadales bacterium | reverse complement strand
GCTAAGCAATAATGGACTTCAGGAAAGATTGGTAATGATCGTTAAGATCACTTGTTATATCCACTTGATTCGCAGTGAGCATAAAACAAGCCCGGATAAAAAAAGAAAGGCTCTCTTCTGACAGTAAATCTAAATAATCAGAGATATAAAAGGCCCGCTCCTTAAAGTCTTCAATATGAACCAGAAAAGGCGGTAACCACTGAATATAAAGCAGCTCTTTCTCGGCCAGCATTCTTGAGAACAGTTTCTTATAAAAATGCACAACCGGCGCTTCTTGCAAAGGCAATAAGGAGCACACCCTTGCGTTTTTGGAACTAAGAACACTCAATGCCAGACTGGCACTGTAATCGATATAGTTTAAGCCCAGTAACGAATCCAGATGTTGGATGGATTGATGCTCCGGGCCTAGCGCTTCCTTCCACAGTTGTCTGGCGTCATGGCCACCCGTTGAGATCAATCTGTGCTTGAAAACCTCCAATAATCGATGGGAACACTGAATATCGGAGGTCTGCTGAAAGCCATAGTCCGACAGTAAATCGGTTAAAAACCGTTGCGTTTCATACGACCTGAAATTTAACGATTCGAAACTGCTCCGATACACCACCCTTATACCCTGAGTCTCAGCCAGCTCAGTCAAAAACAAACGCATGTCTGCACTGCGTTGCCGGACATGCGCCACATACTCATGAAAGGCGCTTTCCGTCAGGGCACCCTGTACAAACCAGTTCAACCCATAGAGGAGATAGTTATCTTCAGGAAGATGATAATTCAACACCGACTGGGTATTGCTGGCAAGGCACTTCATCAGCACCCCAAAGTTTTTCAGCGACTCACGGGTCAGCACCTCATCCGGGTGCAGCTCAGGCTGGGCAACAATCGACACAATCTGAACATCGTCCGGTATCTCGTAATGAGGATTGGTCAGCGAGTGCTGCTTCCCCTTCTGATCAACACCCAACATGGTAGACCCAAAAAAACAGCCACCGGTATGAAATTCAGTAATTCCCTGAGCCGATAAATGCTTTGATTTGCCTGAATCACCGATGGTTTTAAAGTTTAAATAGGCGCCGCCTTTCAGCTCGTTGTGTTCGTAAAAGGCAAAGGGAAAATAATACTCACCCTTGATTTGATCCGAGGACAGGATATCCGTGCCTGAATCCCCCTTCCCCAGGATTCGGTATTCTCCGTTTGACAGCGAGAACTGATCCCTGCTGCCCATCAAGGATTCCATCAAATTAAGCGAGCGCTTGAAATACTTACGCCTTGAAGACGACGACATATACAGCACCCGATCCGTCGAGTCGTTTGTTATCCGATTACACACGCCGAGCGACTGATGAGCACAGCGTATCCATTCAGAGCCCGACTCTAAAAAAGATAAGTTCTTACGTTCTTCAAGTGCAAAAAAACCCTGTTTGAACAGTTTTAGCAATGCGTACATTTTTCGGGCGGGCGATACACCTAAAGGTATAATATTGGATTCGGCCATAGTTCAATTCCCTTTAAAGTATCAGTTATCTGTTTGAAGGGGGTAGATACGTTGTCCTGCTCTGACAAAGCCGGTTTCTAACCAATAAATTCAAGAAAGAGACGGCAGCATGATTCGGATCAATGACAGGTACGTCATATCCATAAGAGTTCAGAAGCCGACGTTTTACCTCTGCAGCCACCTGCATGAACCCGGTACACCCAAACAAGATGGCGCTGGCCCTATCGCGTTCTATTGCGTGTTTACTGCACTCAACCGCTTTTTCGATAACCCGCTCTCTGTGTGTCAACTCATGAACCGTCAGGTTAATAGGAATAATGGAAGCCAGTTTCGAAGGCTCCACACCAAACAACCCCAAATGCGAAGCCTGTAAATCCCGGACCGAGTCCGTGATGGTGAGAATAGAAAACTTATCGCCCAAGGCCATTGCGGTAAACACACTGGGTCTGAACCCGCCAATCACAGGAATATTGACCACCTCTCGGGCTTCTTCCACGCCACAGAAATCGAAGTCCGAGACGAACACACCATCATACCCTTCGCTTTCTGCCTGAATAACGGCCTCAACAACGTGCGGGGCATTGGTCATTCGATCCCAACGGCTTTCTATAGAGGTATGCCCGGCTTTGATATTGTCGACATCAATGCGCAAGTCAGGCGGTGCCACCTGCATCGCTACTTCTTTTAATTCATCGTTATACGAAGGGTCATTAATCGGTATGATAATTTTGATTTTGACTACGCTATCCATAAGTCTTTTCTCCTTGTTATTAATCAAAAAGTGTAGACCAGCGCACAAAAAACAACCTCAAGTTTTGCATTCTGTAACACTTCTATACGTACGAATACGAACCGCACCAACAGGGTGCAATTTCTAAAAATTATCATGAGCAAAGACTTATCTTCAGGTGGTTTCACACAATCGATGTAAACGACCTGAGCAGAAAAGCGCCAGACGCAAAAAAGCCCGTAACTACGGGCTTTAGGAAGGAAGTAAAAAGCTTACCAACACACTTATCCACACCCTGTGTGGGTAAGTCTGCCAATAACCTTGGTCACGCTTCGAACAATCGCAGCATAATTTTGAGGTTATCGTTGGCCTGAGCCTGAACCGAAGTCTGAGCCTGATCTCTCACCAACTTGGCCGCCAATTCTGAAATCTCTTTGGCCAAATCTGCATCAGCTATCCGGCTGTTGGCTGCGGATTCGTTCTCGACGTTAATCTCCAAATTATTGATGCGCGATTCCACCCGATTCTGGGTAGCACCCAAGTTCGCAGCCGTTTCATTGGTCGCCGTTAACGCATCGTCCACCACACCAATGGCGGAGCTGGCACCACTTTGTGTCGAAATATCCAGATCATTGATGCCCAGATCTTCCAGAGCCTGTTGCAAGTTATTACTGCTCAACGATAGGGTATCCCCTTCGTTCGGCCCCACCTGGAACTGAATGTCATCGTCGTTATTCAACAATGACTGGCCATTAAAGTTGCTGGTCTCTATGGTGTTTGAAATGTTTTCGACCAGTTGATTCACTTCGGCCTGCAAACCTTGTCGATCAGAATCCGATAAACTGCCGTTAGCCGATTGAATGGATAATTCCCGGATACGCTGTAAATCGTCGCGCACCGAACTGACACTGCCTTCTGCCGTTTGTGACAAAGAAATCGCATCGTTACTGTTCCGAATGGCTTGTTCAGAACCTGAAATGGACGCATCAAAACGACTGCTGATCGCAATGCCTGCAGCATCATCCGCAGCGGAATTAATGCGACTGCCGGAACCGATGCGCTGAAAGTTCTGAGACGGATCATTCTGAATACGGTTTTGAGCAAACGCAGCTTGTTGTGCGCCCGTATTAAAACTTACTGCCATGACACACCCCATTGTTTAATTTTCATACAACTAAGTGTGAACTTTCTTCTCGTAATCAACAAGCCATCCTTAGCAACAGTTCGTTATTAAAGTGTTACCCAATATTGCTCCTTGCTCTATACACAGCGCTCTATACACAGCCGGTATGAAATCAATCCTGGCGAGTGGATGCGCCCGGTCTACCGAACCCGGCCACCCACTCAGGAAACAAACGCATTTTCAGATCCCGTCGTCCGGAACGGGTCAAGCAACTCAAGGCATTCAGACAAGGTTCAAGCGCAGCATCTGTCACCCGGGTACGCTGCAACCAAATACCGGCCGATACGTCTGTCGCCTGTTCAGAGACGACCACCAAATCATTGGCCTCTAACCATCCTTTCGCCATCACCTTTGGCACTGCCGCCGCATACACATCGCCGTGCAAAAGCAACACCGCAGCCCCCTGGTACTGATCAGACTGCAAGACTGTTAACGCATCGAGTTTGATTCCGTGTTGCTGCAACTGCTGTAATGGCACCTGATGCCCAATGTAAGATGCCGGAGACAACAAGGCCACACGCTCGCCTTCAATGCTGGCAACGCCACCCGGTCCTGCCACCTTGCGTACTAACCACTGGCTATTTAGATCGTCGGCACCAAGACCGGTTACTGCCAATAAAAGGACGTCGCTTGGGTTCCTGCTGCGTACATCAAACACCAAATCGCCACTGACTCCCGTTTGGGCCACCTGAATGGTTAATGGGCACTCACGATCCGCTAACCATTGAGTCAAACTACGAACATAGCGCGATTTATACACGCCGCCTTCTGCCGTATTGATTCCCAAAGTAAGCGCATCCGCCGAATTCACAGGCATCGAACAGAAAAACAAACCAGCGCACAGAAAAAAAATGCCCTTATGCAACCATAAGGGCAAAGGAGGGTTAGAAAATGACAAGTGAGGTAATCGCCACAGTGCGTCAAACGCCAGCAAACGGAGAGGGGTGATTATTGACATAATTCGCACTCGCATACCCGACTGTTTTACTAGGTTATATGACTTCCCACACACTGCCATTGACTTAGATCATTTTTCGACCACTTAGTCGTTACCGGCTTGCCAACAGGGTACGAATGAAACACCCAACCAGAAATGATCAGCGCGTTGCCCCAATAGCCCTCTGGCACAGTAATTGGATGAGACATTGAACACCTGAAGCCTCATTCATTCATGCACCAATCAGGGCTGTTTCGCGAACTTGAAGGACACAACGTCATCTAAACTTAAAGGTGTCCGGGTAACGTTATTTGAACTTATAAAATGCAATTCAAGTTTAGTTAACCTTATGGATTCCTTAACTTTTCCATAACATGTATATTGGTTAAAACATCATCACAGGACTCAGGAAGGAGACACGATGTCAGAATCAACCAGCGCGTTCGAACTTATTCTCTTTGGTGCAGCGGGTGACCTATCCTTGCGCAAATTGATTCCATCGCTCTACTGTTTGCACATGGATCAGCGCATACATCCGGAAGGCAGAATCATAGCTGTCGCCAGACGAGATTATGAACGGGATGACTTTCTCGATCTGGTCAAAAAAGCACTGATCAAGTACCTCGATAAATCCTTATTCAATGAAGACATCTGGCTCGCCTTTTCCAAACGCCTCAGTTATGCACAGATGGATCTGACCGATCCGGCCAGTTACGAGAACACCCTCAAGCACTACCTGAACCGTCCGGAAGCCCCCAAGATTTTCTATCTCGCCACTCACAGCGATATGTATGGCACCATCTGCCAGCATTTGTACAGCCATCAGTTGCTCAAGGGCGTATCCCGCGTGGTGTTGGAAAAGCCCATTGGTATGGATTACGACAGCGCTATTAAAGTCTGTAAGGAAGTCGATAAATACTGTAATGAAGAGCAAATCTATCGCATCGACCATTACCTGGGGAAAGAAACCGTCCAGAACCTGTTAGCACTGCGTTTTGCCAATTCGATTTTCGAACACCAATGGAACCAGAGATACATAGACCACATCCAGATCACCATTGCAGAAACTTTAGGCGTCGAGCAACGCGCCGGGTTTTATGAATCCGCCGGGGCAATGCGTGACATGATGCAAAACCACCTGTTGCAACTCTTGTGTATGGTGGCAATGGAACCCCCGGCGCAACTGGACGCTGAGTCCATCCGCGACGAAAAAGTCAAAGTGCTGAAAGCGCTTAAACCCATCGAAGGCGATTTGATCAACGTAAACGTAGTGCGAGGGCAATACCGCGAAGGCTCGCTTAATGGCCAGCCTACCCCGGCATACCGCGATGAACCCGGTGTAAATCCACATTCCGACACCGAAACCTTTGTCGCCATGAAAGTGGAAATCGACAACTGGCGCTGGGCCGGTACGCCCTTCTATCTGCGTACAGGGAAGCGCCTACCGGATCGCGCCTGTGAAATTGTGATTCAGTTTAAGGAAGTGCCCCACTCAGTGTTTGAACTGCAAAATCCGGCGTCCATGGCCAACAAGCTGATTTTCCGCTTACAGCCAGACGACGGCATCAAACTGCAACTGTGCGAGAAACGCGTTGGTAAAGGCATGAGCGTCAAACCTGTGGTTCTTAATCTGACCGCAGAACAAGCACGTAAAGATCGGGTGCCCGATGCTTACGAGCGCTTATTGTCAGATGCTATTGAAGGTAATCCGACCCTCTTCCTAAGGGAAGACGAACTGCTCACCGCCTGGCAATGGATCGACCCGATTTTGGAAGCCTGGAAACACAGTGGTTCACGCCCGGAGTTTTACCACGGAGGAATCTGGGGGCCGGCAGCATCAACCCTGCTGTTAGCAAAAGACGGGCGTCTTTGGCAGGAAAGCCACTGATCCGATGAACGACCAGCACATACGGGAGGTATCCGATGAAGCTGCAAGAACAAACCTTCGCAAGTCATGCCGCCATGATCGACAGTATGACGCTGCAATTGAGCGATCATCTGAAAAGCGCCATTGAACATTACGGTCGAGCCAGTTTTATTGTCAGCGGCGGTAACACACCCAAGCCGCTGTATCAGGAACTGAGTCACCAGCCCCTGGCCTGGGACAGAGTGACTGTTTGCCCGTCAGATGAACGTTGGGTGCCGGTGGATCATCCGGACAGCAATCAGCGCATGATACAGGCCAGCCTGATTCAAAACGCTGCCCGTGATGCCGAGCTTATGTCCTTACGTCCGGACTGCACGTTCAGCGATGCACCGGCCATCATCAATCAACAACTTCAGTCGTTACACAAGCCCGTTAATCTGGTACTTCTGGGCATGGGCGACGACGGACACATAGCGTCATTATTCCCGGATGCCAATGAGCTGGAACATGGCCTGAACGCCGCACACTCAGAACCCTGTATTTCAGTAAATTCGGCCAGTAAAGGCGCTCGCATCAGCCTATCGCTTCCGTGTCTATTGAACAGTGAGCACATCTTTTTACTGATCACCGGTGATGACAAGCGCGCCGTCTTCGAAGCAGCGAAACAACGACTCGACGCCCCCGAACTGCCTATCGACTACTTACTCAGCCGATCTAACACCCCGATTACCCTTTGTTGGAGTCCGAATTCATGAGCTCTACCCCGGCACCGACGGTTCACGCCGTCGTCCAAAGCGTTACCGACGAAATCCGTACCCGCAGCCAACAAAGCCGCGATAACTACCTGGCGCTGATGCGTCAACAGGCTGATACCAAACCGCAACGTTCCAAGCTCAGCTGTACCAATCTGGCGCATACCTTTGCGGCCTCGGAAGACCAGGAAAAGGTCATTCTGAAACAACTGCACAGCAACGCCAACATCGGCATCGTCACCGCCTATAACGACATGCTCTCAGCCCATCAACCGCTGCAGGCCTATCCGGACATCATCAAACAGGCGTTGCTTGAAAAGGGCCACACCGCCCAAGTGGCCGGAGGCGTTCCGGCCATGTGTGATGGCGTGACTCAAGGTCAGCCAGGGATGGAACTCTCCTTATTCAGTCGGGACACCATTGCACTGGCCAGCGCGGTTGGCCTCTCACACAATGTGTTTGACGGCATTCTTTGCCTGGGCGTCTGCGATAAGATCGTCCCCGGTTTATTGATGGCCGCTCTTCGATTCGGGCATCTGCCGTGTATCTTTGTGCCCGCCGGGCCCATGCCAAGCGGTATCAGCAACAGCGAGAAAGCCAAAACCCGACAACGCTTTGCCGAAGGCAAGGCCACCAGCGAAGAGCTGCTCGACTCGGAAACCCAGTCGTATCACAGCCCGGGCACCTGCACCTTCTATGGCACAGCCAATACCAATCAGATGTTGATGGAGGCCATGGGGCTGCACCTGCCGGATTCAGCTTTCTGGCCACCAGAGTCCGACATTCGCCACGCCTTTGTCAGGCAAGCCGCCCACCGTGTTGCTGAAATCACCGGCCTCACCGACGAGTACACCCCGATTGCCGATGTTGTGGATGAAAAGTCCATCGTCAATGCTATGGTCACCCTGTTGGCCACCGGCGGCTCCACCAACCTGATTATCCACCTAACCGCCATTGCACGATGCGCCGGAATTCAAATCACCCTGGACGACTTTGATCGCCTGTCCAGCATTGTTCCTCTCATTGCCCGGGTCTATCCGAATGGCCAGGCCGACATCAACCAATTCCACCACGCGGGGGGCACCAGTCGCATTCTGTACGAACTGCTACGCGCCGGTTTACTGCACGAAGACGTCAAAACCGTCGCAGGTGAGGGTTTGAGTGTTTACGCGCAAGCCGCTGACTTTGCAGAAGGCGAAATCCGTTATCAGGCCATCGCATTCGACAAGGATAAAGACAACGACATCATCCGAACCGTGGCAGAACCTTTTGCAGCGATGGGTGGGATTACCCGACTGAAAGGCAATCTTGGCGATGCCATCATCAAGGTGTCTGCCGTGCCGGAAACGCACTGGCATATCCAGGCGCCTGCGCGGGTGTTTCATGACCAATCCGAGTTTATCGACGCCTTTCACGCAGGCAAGATGACCGGAGACTTCATTGCCGTCGTTCGCTTCCAGGGGCCAAAAGCCAACGGCATGCCCGAATTGCATAAGCTGATGCCCTTGTTAGGTGTGCTTCAGGATCGAGGCCAGAAAGTAGCCTTGGTGACCGATGGCCGGCTGTCCGGTGCTTCCGGTAAAGTCCCTGCGGCCTTACATGTCTGTCCGGAGGCCATGCAACTGGGTGCTATTAGCCAAATCGAAGAAGGCGACATAATTGAACTGAACTGCCACACCGGCGAGCTCAATGTCACCAGTACCGATCTCAGCACACGCCCTTTCGCGCAACCTCCGAGCGGTCATACCACCGGCATTGGCCGGGAACTCTTCAGTGTATTCCGACATTCCGTTGGCCCCACCAGCGAAGGCGCCATCAGTATTCAGTGGGAGATGAACTAAACCATGAATCGTTTTGAAGCATTAATCCAAGAGTACAGTCCTAATCAAAAGCCGGTTTTGCCAGTGATTGTCATTGACGATCTGAACCAGGCCGTACCCTTAGCCGAAGCCTTAGTAGCAGGGGGCATCCATTTTCTTGAAATCACCCTACGCACCGAACAAGCACTGGACGCCATAAAGTTGATCAAGCAACAGGTGCCTCAAGCCTGCGTAGGCGCGGGTACTGTGACCAATGAACGTCAATTCGAGCAATGTCTGGATATGGGCGCAGAGTTTTTAATCAGTCCGGGAATTACTTCCACACTCGCGCATTACGCCACAGACAGTCCGGTTCCCTATTTACCAGGCGTCGCCAGCGCCTCAGAAGCCATGATGGCGCTGGAACATGACATTACCGAAGTGAAGTTCTTCCCGGCAGAACAGGCTGGCGGCGTCGCCATGTTAAAAGCCTTATCAGCCCCCTTCCCACAGCTGCGATTCTGTCCAACCGGCGGCATCCACGCCGGGAATGTGGCGGAGTATCGTGCTCTGCCCAGCGTCACCGCTGTGGGTGGCAGCTGGATTTGTCCGAACGATTTGATTCAACAAGCCCAGTGGGCTGAGATTACTCGTTTATCTCAGCAGGCCATGCAGATACGTCACGTCTGAGCCACATAGTTGCCGCTGGTCTTACGAACTATTGCCATACGAACTACAGTCATACTGGCTACAGTCTCACTAGCTACCGCTGTACTAACCTCAGCCTTGCTGAACCCCGGCCATTTGAACAAGGGGTTTACAGATCTCAATAGCCTCGCGTGCACTTGCTGAAGTGCGGAACCGCGAGGCTTTTTCAATGTTTGCCAATGGTAATCAGCTATCAGCCATTTACCCCTGAATTTGTTATGGGTTTGAACTTTCAACTTCCTTGCCAAAACGCGTTTTTTCGCCCTTCTTACTCTTGATCCAGATCAATACATTCATCTGGCGCGCCCCAGAAACACTACATATAGTATCCATTAAAAACAAAGACCACTATATATAGACATACAAACTATATGGACATTCAACAGCAATGCAGAGAGGACGCGGTTATCGCGCGTGATTCCTCGTTAAATGCTCAATCCGAACAGCTACTGACAACAGAAAGTATGCTGAATACTACGCGTGAGAAGCCCTTCAATTGCTCTCCACCCGATGTGGTGTTCCAGGAACTTCCGAACCATATATCCCTGGCGTTCACTATTCACGGCTGCCCGTTTGAATGCCCCGGTTGCCACAGTGAACACACCTGGGATGGCAACACAGGCTCACCACTCAGTGACCAAGCTTTCGGAGCCTATCTCGATCAATATCAAGGCTTGATCTCGGCTGTGGTTTTTCTGGGGGGTGAATGGCATGCAGCCGCCCTGGCTCGCAAATTGAGGCTGGCAAAACAGCGCGGTCTGACCACTTGCCTCTACAGCGGAGGCAACCACATTAGTAAACAACTGAAGCCCTGGTTGGACTTCGTCAAACTTGGCCCATGGCAAGAAGCACTGGGCGGATTGGACAGCCCGACGACCAACCAGAGATTCATAGAATTGAGAGAAGGTGAATTCTGGCAAGACCAAACCCACTGGTTCAGAAAAGACACGCCTTCTACACCATCCCCTTATTCATTAAATCATGCTCAAGGAGTTTCTTATGCTTCGGCTTAATTCAGAACAAATCAGCGACAAACTGAATTTCATCGAGTCTTATATTCACGCCAACAATGCGGCGGAAGGCTCCAAGGTAGACGCCAATGCCAACGTCACGCATAAGAACATAGCCACGCTCGAAGCCGAGCTGATGAAGGATGCCATCATTCAAATCAACCGGGCAAAAGTGAAACAGCAGATCGGCGTTCTGTTCGGCGACGATCTGGCCCATGAATACGAACGCCAGATTGAAGACCACGAAATCTATGTGCACGACGAAACCAGCCTGAAACCCTATTGCACCTCCATCACTATGTACCCGTTTCTGCTGGACGGATTAAAAGGGCTGGGTGGTGAATCCGGCGCACCCAAGCATCTGGAATCCTTTTGTGGTTCCTTCGTGAATCTGGTGTTTGCGATCAGTGCCCAGTTTGCCGGGGCAGTCGCGACCGTTGAATTTCTCACCTATTTCGACCACTTTGCCCGTCAGGACTACGGCGAGAATTATTTGCAGGATCACCCCAAAGCCATCGCGAACCACTTGCAACATGTGGTCTATGCACTGAACCAACCGGCCGCAGCGCGCGGCTACCAAAGCGTGTTCTGGAATATCTCCATCTATGACCAGTATTACTTTGAGTCCATGTTTGGCGACTTCGTCTTCCCACCCGATCGCAATGGCGAGATGCACAAGCCCCAATGGCAATCCGTCGATGCATTGCAACGCTTCTTTATGAGTTGGTTTAACGACGAACGAAAGAAAGCCATTCTTACCTTCCCAGTGGTCACCGCCGCCATGCTCACAGAGCAAGGGCAATGCCGGGATCGGGATTTCAGCCAGTTCTGTGCGGAGCAAATGGCCGATGGCAACAGCTTCTTCGTGTATCAGTCCGACAGCGCCGATTCCTTAGCCTCCTGCTGCCGATTACGAAATGAAATTACCGACAACACCTTCTCCTACACCTTGGGCGCAGGTGGTGTGGCAACCGGTTCCATCAACGTTATCACCCTGAATATGAACCGATTGGAACAAGACGGACGGGATCTTAAAACCGAGGTGGAGAAAATCCAGAAATACCAAATGGCTTACCGTACCCTGATGGAAGAATACCAGGAACACGGCATGTTACCTGTCTACGATTCCGGTTTTATCAGCCTCAATAAGCAGTTTTTGACCATCGGCATTAACGGCATGGCGGAAGCGGCCGAAAGCAAAGGTATCCAGGTGGGCAACAATCCGGCCTACAAAGCCTTTGTTCGCGATCGTCTGAAGGTGATTTACGAGGCTAATCAAGTTGCTAAACGTACCACCGGCTATCTGTTCAATACCGAGTTTGTACCGGCAGAAAATCTTGGTGTGAAAAACGCCAAGTGGGACAAAAACGATGGTTACCAGGTCAACCGCGAATGCTACAACTCCTATTTCTATGTGGTGGAAGATGACGATTGCCATGCTGTGGATAAATTCATTTTGCATGGTAAAGAGCTGACCGAATATCTCGACGGTGGATCGGCGCTACACCTTAATCTGGACGAAGCGCTGAATACCGAACAATACCTAAGACTGTTTAATATCGCAGCGGCCACCGGCTGCAATTATTTCTGTATCAATGTCAAAATCACCATCTGCAACGAGTGTGATCACATTGACAAACGCACCTTGCACGCCTGCCCGCAATGCCACAGCCAGAACATTGATTACGGCACCCGGGTGATCGGTTATCTGAAGCGGGTGTCTGCCTTCAGTCAGGCCCGACAGCAAGAACACCAATTGCGTCATTACCATCGCCAGTCACACCAACCAACCGGAGACCACAGCCTGGCCATGGACCGTTCACATACCGTCAGTTAAGGAAAACACAATCTGGAAACTGTCTTTCCGGAAGCGTTACCATTACACTTCCGGAAAGTGTTTTACAGAAGGAGTTTTCAGGTGACCAAAACAGCCATCATCACCGGAGCAACGTCTGGCTTCGGTCAGGCCTGTGCCGAGAAATTTGCCAAAGACGGGTATCGATTAGTCATTATTGGTCGCCGTAAAGAGCGCCTGGATGCGCTGGCCAACGAGCTGTCCAAACACACCGAGGTTCACTCAGTCACATTAGACGTCAGAGAACGCCAAAGCGTGTTCGATGCCTTCTATGAATTACCCGACGCCTTCAGCCAACCGGATGTCCTGGTCAACAACGCAGGTCTGGCGTTAGGGCTGGAACCGGCCCATCAAGCCAATCTGGATGATTGGGAAGACATGATCGACACTAACTGCAAAGGTTTGATGTACTGCACCCGGGCCTTGCTACCTGGCATGGTCGAACGCAAACGCGGTCATATCATCAACGTGGGGTCGATGGCGGGCAACTGGCCTTATCCGGGCGGCAACTGTTATGGCGCGTCCAAAGCCTTTGTTCAACAGTTTTCCCGTAACTTGCGTTCAGACGTACACGGCACCGGCGTTAAAGTCACCAATCTGGAACCCGGCTTTTCCAAAACCGAGTTCTCACTAGTTCGTTTCAAAGGCGATGAAGAACGTGCCGATTCTCTGTACGACAACACAGAGCACCTGACTCCGCAAGACATTGCCGACATCATTCTTTGGATTGCCAATACCCCGGCACACGTGAATGTAAATACACTGGAAGTCATGCCGACCTGTCAAAGCTGGTCGCCATTGTCGATCCATAAATCCGACGATTAACAGCTACACTCCGGAGTATCCTGTGGCCCTGTTCCAAATGGCATTTCACCCTCGCTGGTCGGATCTCGATCCGAATCAGCACCTGCGTCATACCGCCTACAATGACCTGGCCACCCAGGTGCGCTTCACCTTTCTTCAGGAACACGGTTTCTCGCAGGAACGCTTTATGGAACTGGGCATAGGCGCAGTACTGTTTCGTGAAGAAACCACCTTTCGAAAAGAAATCGGCATGTCCGATCATTTCACGGTCGACTTTGAAGTGGTGAGTTTAAGCAAGACAGGTAAGCGCTGGAAATTTGCTCACAACTTCTGGCTGGAGAACGGCACCAAAGCGGCTACCGTATCGGTCGAAGGCAGTTGGATCAATCTGACCACCCGGAAGTTCACCAGCCCGCCGTCGGAACTGTTGACTCTGTTCCAAGAGCTACTCTCCGAGGAAACATCAGCGGATTAGGCGTTCAACAGTTCATACATCCACAATTCATTTTTCTTTATCACTCAATATTCAATAACAAGCCCTATGGAATATCAATTCAGCTTTGATCACCTGAATCGCCCTCTTGCCCAATGTTCGATGAATCACGAAGCCTTCGGAGATTGGCTAACCGAAGACATGCCTCAAGCACATACAGAACTTCGTCAGCTGCTCGAAAAGATTCGAGCCTTACTTGCAGGCCGCTGTGAGCAATACCGTTTCATTAGTGCCCAGTATCAACTGACCTTGACTCCGGAAGACGCCATCTTGCGGTCCAAAAGTTATCACCAGCAAGACACATCGGGCAGCGGTGATCTCTGGTCAACCGAGCAAGCAGGACTACTGCATGATGACGACGATCAATGGGCAATTGAAACAGATGAGCTCTCGCTGGACGATCAACATGGTCACGCCATGTGTGGTTTGGAAGACTTTCAAGCACTGCTAGAGGCATGGCATACCTTCATTACTGACAACGGATAATCCTTTCGGCACATAGCCTCATATTCGTGCTTGACCTGTGTGTTACACACAGCTTTATGGTATAGACTAACAAGATACCAGGAGCACATAATGACCGTTTCAGAACTTGCCAAACGTGCAGGCGTGACCGCCGATACCATACGTCATTACGTTCGTACCGGGCTGTTAACGCCACAACGCGATCCCAACAATGGCTATAAGCGATTTTCCGAGCGTGATCTACAGCATCTGCTGTTTATTGTGGAAGCCAAATCACTGGGATTTTCCTTACAGGACATCGAATTAATTTTCGAACAAGCCGCGCAAGGCCAATCCCCTTGCCCTCAGGTACGAGAAATCATGTCACACCGAATGACGGAAGTGGCTAAAAAGATTGAGGCCATGCAAACCACATACAATCGAATGGAATCGGCGATGGAGCGCTGGAAAACCCAGCCCAATTGCATCCCCACCGGCGACCATATTTGTCACTTGATTGAAGGATTCAGCGAAGGAGGATGCTGCAATGACTGAACAAACGCACGGCTGCTGTGACAGCAAAGCAACGGATCACGACATAACTTCCGATCAAACGGCCACAGCTACCGAAAACACCGAAAGCTGCTGCGCATCAAAAGCCAAGGCAACAACCGAGAGCTGCTGCAGTAGCACTCAAGCGTCGGTTGAACATACTCACGCCGCAAGCTGTTGTGACAGTGCCTCTACAGCAAAAACCACAGTATCAAGCTGTTGCGACACCGATGAAGAATCCCGAACCGACTGGATTCTCTGGGGCTCCACCAGCATCATTGCGCTATTGGTAGCGCTGTCATTTTGGTCTGGCAGCGGCGAAATCAGCTGGCTGAATACCATGATCGATACCTCTGTCGAAATGCTCCACGCCATGTGGTGGGGTGTCTTGCTCGGCGTCGTTCTGGTAGGTTGGCTGAACCGTATTCCCCGTGAAGTTGTGATTTCCGCGCTAGGGCCAGGCCACACCAAACGTGGCATTTTCAGAGCCACATTAGCGGGCTTATTACTCGACTTATGTAACCACGGCATTCTGATGGTGGCGATGAAACTCTACGAGCGCGGAGCCAGCCTTGGGCAGGTGATGGCATTCTTAATTGCCAGCCCATGGAATTCATTCACATTGACACTGATTCTGTTTGGTTTGATCGGTATTCCCTGGACATTGGCCTTTATTGCCTTCTCTATGGTCATTGCCTGGATCAGTGGTTTGATCTTCGACCGATTGGAACTGGCCGGCACCTTACCAATGAACCCGAATAAAGAAGCCCTGCCTGCCGACTACAAACTCAAGCCGGAGCTTGCCCGTTTGTTCAAGGAAGCCGACTACTCACCCAAGGCCACACTCGACATGATTTGGGATGGTATTAAAGGCGCGCGCATGGTGATTCGCTGGATTATGTTTGGTGTCGTGCTGGTGGCCTTGTTACGAGCGTTTGTTCCAATGGAGATCTTCGAGACCTGGTTTGGCGCTACCGTCGGTGGTTTATTCCTGACCTTGCTGGCCGCCACCATTATTGAAGTGTGTTCGGAAGGCTCAACGCCGATTGCCGCCGATCTGGTCAACCGGGCCGGAGCACCGGGTAACGGCTTTACCTTCTTAATGGCCGGTGCCGCAACCGACTATACCGAAGTTATGGTCATCCGCGACACAATGAAAAGTTGGAAGATTGCTCTCTTCCTGCCGCTGATCACAGTTCCACAGGTACTCTTTATTGGTTGGGCAATGAACGTGTTTGGTGGTTAACAAACACCGATCAGAAACGGCTATAACACCTATATTCCGACACAAAAAAGGGGGAAGACACTCAGTCTTCCCCTTTCTTTATGTAATCAGGACAGAATTGTCCGTTCGTCACTCATTACCTGAACTAATGTAATCGTAAACAATTTCGATACTGTCACCGTCTTCCGGTACTGCCGTACCGTAAAACACGACTGAGTTCGACAAGCTAATGTAGTTCCAGCCATTCACATTGCTCTTGGCGATTTCTAAACCATTCACCGTGATCTTGATGGAACCTGAAATCGGCGCATGTGGTAACTGGAAGGCACTGGCCGCAGCACCTGCCTTAGTAGCAATGTCGTCCATAATGGCATCAAAACTGGAAATGTTGGAGATGTCAGCCACCGAACCACCACTGGCCAGCGCCAAGTCATCATACTGGCTGATTTGGGACTGAGCGTCTGGCTCAACGATGGCGTACACACGATAGCCTCGGCCCAGGAACAGGTTATTACTGACATCAAATGCCTCGTTTGCGCGTGCCGTATACTGGCTAGGCTCGTCACTCAAAATAACCACCGACATGGAGGCGTCCGCTCTTGGGAAACCAGCTGTTGTCACCACGCCATCACTCTCATCACCTAATGCAATGGAGAACAACGCACGCTCTGCGTTATAGATACCGGTTTCAGTGGCAGAACCGGACGTCCCCTGATTGATGACGTCGTTCTTAAACTCGCTCAAGTCGGAAGTAAACTCCCCGTCTTGATTGGTATCCGCCAAGCTAATGATGCGACCAGTATTGATGGTACCCACTTGGATATCTAACCCGGAGTTATTGATTCGGGCTTCAAAGGCATCAGCGGCATTGGCCACGGCCACTTGTTCGTCTCTCATACTGCCCGAGTTATCAATCACAAACAGGAAATCGGCTTTGCTTTGGGTCGATGAGCCGGTGAACTCACTGGTTCCAACGACGGTGATATCTGTTGGTTCCGCAATGTTGGTTCCGTCAGTCAAGCCACTGATCAAACCTTCAAACGACGACAATTCGGTTTCACTCACTAAACTGACAACCAATAGCACCTTATTATCATCTTCAGCAACGGGGTCATTCTCCAGGAAGACGACCGTCATATTTAAACGGTAATTGGTTTCTGCCACTTCAGAATCCAATGCAGTCGGCAAATTGGTAATCACTCCGCCAATGCGGTTTACCCCCAACAACTGCACCAAGTCATTGGCAACATCAGTCGGCGCTTTCCCCGTGCCAGAAATAAGTTGGTAACGACTGAGTGCAATCACACCACCACCCAGTTGTGAGGTCGCAATGTTCTGCATCGAATAATTCACGTCTTGCGCCACAACATTGGCAAAGTTAGCCAGAACCTCCTGGGCATTATCACCGGAATTTAAGACGGGTCTTTCCGCTACAAACGCAGCGACTTTTCGCACAGTTAAGGCAGCGGCCCGAGCACTGGCAACAGTGGCACCGACTGATTCACCGGCATACAAAATCACCCCGTCGAAATCGCCTTGAGGTTGGCTCTCTGGCTGTTCATACCCCGAAGGAACAAACACCTGCTTGGAGGTGGTGATCACAGAGTCAACCGAAGCCGGTTCCGCCTGCTCTCTGACGTTCAGCGTTAACTGGGCCAACTCCTCCTGCCCAAGAGAACTGATCACTGTTGCCTGATACGTAATCGCCCCTTCTTGTTCCGGTGTAGTGATGGTTAGAGTCGCAGCATTGTTCTCAATCACTTCGGATGCGGTGGTATTTTCCCATTGATATTGAAACGTCTCGTTCTCTTCCGGTTGTCGCGACAGAGCAACGGTTAAGGTGACCTCGGTACTCGCTTCCGGGTTGGCCGGGTTGGCCGAGAAACTGGCAATCAGATCAATCGCATCATCAGTTGCATCGGTCGGATTACACACGATCTCTTCCCGTGTGGTCGAATTCTGCTGAAAACTGACCAGGTATCCGCCTGTCGAACAGCGTAAGTCGCCGAAGCCCAGACTCGTGGTATTGATGATGGTATCTGTGTCTTCTTCGATGATAGCGCCATCACAAATCACCAGATTCTCAGTGATTTCATCGTTGCCCAGGGTGCTGTCGCCGTTCGTATCAACACCGGCAGCAAAGGCGTTGCCTCCGGATGGGCAGGTATCGCTGGGTGCGACGCCCGATGCGACAGAAAGAATATTATTGCCTGTAGCGTCATCGTCGTTGTCATGACTGCTATCGTTATCAAATAAGCTACACCCTGCCAGCAGCGAACCAGAGAGCATGAAAACAGCGGACAACCGTAAACCGGTTTGTTTAGCCATTGAATAATTCCCTTTACTCGTTAAATAGGATAGGTACACCCGTCGACATTACAGCTTCCAAAAACAGGTGTTCTGATGTGTGCAGGAACAGCGAACTTCAGCACAGGACGAAATAGTACGAGGTCGGAAATTACACAGTGACTAAGTTAGCGGTAAAAATGAGAATCAAGTCTCAGTTCCTATGAGATGGCTGCGTCATTTCTAAGGGGATGAGCTGATAATTCTAATCCAATGGGATGGTCGTGATAGCAAATGAAGGTCGGTTCTCGGGTCATCGATAAAAAATAAGGCCCTTAAATAAGAGCCTTAAAACACGGATTGACCTGGGTAAGGTCTGCAAGAAGGAGCTCAATGCCCTTCAGCTTCCATTCCCGGACGGAAAACAGTAGAACAGTTACGCCCGTTCCTTTTACAGTGGTAGAGCGCTATATCAGATCGTTCCAGCCAGGTGGTATGGTCCTGAATTCCAGCTGCAATTTCTGCAATACCAATACTGATGGTGTAGTTAATCTCAAGGGCTTCATATTTCACGGTAATGCTTTGAATGGCTTCACGCAGCCGCTCGGCAAACGTATAGGCATCCTGGGCATTAGTGTCGACCAGAATCACACCAAACTCTTCACCACCGTAACGACCCGCAATATCAGTCTGTCGCAGCGTATCTCTTAGAATCTTTGAAGTGACTCGAATGACTTCATCCCCAGCCTGGTGACCATAGGTATCGTTCACTTTCTTAAAGTGGTCGATGTCAAACATAATCAAGGAACTGGTTAAACGGCTGCGCTGACAGCGCTGGAACTCTTTAGTCAGGCAGTCTTCCCAATGCCCTCGGTTATAAAGCTGGGTTAGCCGATCAGTCTGGCTCAGAACTTCCAGTTTCTTGTTGGCGTGTTCCAGCTGGGCTTTATTGGTTGCCGCATCGGTTACGTCGTAAACCAGAATACACACATGATCCACTTCGCCACTCAACGAGAGCAAAGGAATAATGGTGATGTTCTGATACATAAATTCTGCGGTACCTGTGATGGTCCGATAGTTCTTGAACTTGAACACATAGGGGCGCTGCTCCCAGGTTGTAAACGCCCGGCTATGCAACTGAAATACCGAATCGATCTTATGGCAAAACCACTCGCGTGGTACTTCCGGAAACATATCAAACAGCACCTTGCCTTTCACATAACCGGGCTCCAAGCCGGAATGGTTCTCCATGAAACTGTTCCAGATATCGACTTCGTACTTTTCATTCAACACCACCAAACCCACATCAATGGTCTGGAGCATGTCCATCATCCAATGAAATTCAGAGATGTCTAACTTTGTTTCGGCTGGCATAACTTTTCCAAAAATACGTTATTCCAATAAATACGATGCTATTTCATTCAAACGATCAATGGAGTCGTCAGAAAACAGCAGCAGTAAATCACAATTAATATTGTGATCTTGAATGGTGTAATTGATTTCCAGTGTAAGCACTTTCTTCCAACGGGCTGCGTTAGCGGTGATCAGGTCTTTAATATCACAATGCTGGCCGAGTACCACCGGATGGCCTTGGCTGAAACTCATATCCAATTGCTCAGCGAGGCCATTCAAAAATGCCCCGATTAGAATGCTGGCAATGTCCATTTCCAATTCAAGTTGCACCGCATCATCAATTTCACCGCGATACTTCATTAATTTAGCAATGTCATTAAAACTGGAGTCATTAAAAATCAGCAGGGCTTCACCTGCGACCCCCTTACCAATAAATCCCTGACAGACCGCAGAAACACTTTCGTTATCTGACGCAGCCTGCAGCGCCATCTGTAATTCACTGGCTTCCAGAATGTTCACATTCGGAATCGGCAAAACAACAAACACATCCAGCAGCCGTGCTAAGCGATCCGCCGCCTGCCCCATGGCAACATTGGTCACTTCCTGGTACACATCTCTTAAATCGTCATTGAGTTCCACTACTTGATCGCTCACATATACCTCTTTGAAATATTTCCGCGCTTACCTTGTTTTTCAACCCTAAGCAATGATTCCATAGGCGGATAATATCTCGTTAATTTTTTCCGTGGTGATGGGTTTTTTGATAAATTCCAAAGCACCGAGCTGCTTTACCCGGTCTCTTGCTTCAGGCTGGATATCCCCCGAGACGACTATGACCATGGTTGGTAAATCCTCTTTTCGGATAGCCTCCAACACGCCATAACCATCGAGAACAGGCATGGTTAAATCCAGAAACAGGATATCTGCCTTGCCTTCTTTAATTGCCTCCAGCGCCTCTTGGCCGTTTCCCGCAAATGACAGTTCTATGTCCCATTCACTGGGTAACGCCCTGGCCATTTGTTTTCGAGCAAAACTGGAGTCATCACAGATCAGTACAGGAGTAGACATGTTCCCTACTTTAATTGTCACATGAATTGAATTCGAACTCAGGCATATCCAAGTTGATGGCAATGCCCTTCTACCAAGTAAAGTCGTTAACCCGCTGTTTTTCAAGGCATGAAACCGAGATAACGATTTTGTAGGATATACGCCCTATTGTTCATCGCCAGCCGTTAAAGTGACAGGCATAAAAAAGGCCGCTTCCACGGCCCCTGAACTACTTAACGCGTTTTACCCGAATTTTCTTGCTTCGGCCTTCTTCTGTCATGGCATATGATCCAAGCCAAAGCTTGAAGATACGTACCTTCGGCTGATCAGACTGAAAGATAAAACGTTCATCTTTCGATTGCTGCCATACTTGGCCGTTATCCATGGTAATGAGCCATAAGCCGCCCGGTTCACGTTCAACCTTAACCGCTTGCATGATCATTTCATCATGAGCCTGCTCCTGGTGCGTCAAACCGAAATCAGCAACAGCACGTTTCTGAATCAATTCCTGCTTCTCAGGATTTGCCTGTGCAATGCCCCGGGAAATATCGTCGTAACAAACAATACGCTTTTCTTCATCGGTCATTTCAAAGCATTTCAGCATTTGCTCATCAATCCCTTGAGAGGCAGCTGCGGCAGAAGCCTGAGATACAAACAAAGGAGATATCAGGGTTGAGGCCAAAAGCGCCCCTAAAATCGTTGGCTTTTTCATTAATCTATCCGTTATTGGGCCGTCCAAATGATCGATAAAGTACCACAAATTGCAACGAGATACAGATTTCTTGAATGCAAACTCTAAATGCTTGCATTAAATTAATGTATTCATCTGATCTCTCTGAAGGAAGCCTGCTATGTCGTAGTGAGATTCAATCAAACCCCGGGGTATTGCCAGTTCGCCGAAGCGAAATACCCAGCACTTTTAAGTGAGGAGCAATACCATGACAAGTGCACCCGAAGAACAATCATCATCCACGCTCGTTAACCCTCTCGTTAAAATGGCCACCACAGCATTAGGTGTGGCATTGCTACTGAATGATCGGCGTAAGCAAAAAAGCAAACAGTTACTGGACTCGACTCACCGAACCTCCGCCGAACTGATTGAACGTGGTACCGAAGTAGATCAAAAACTCAGACAAAGTGCTCAGTCTTTGGCTGAACGCACCCACACCAATATTGAGCAACGACTGGATTCCGGCAAATCAGCCATTAAGAATGCGCAACAATCCATCGAACAGGCGGCAGACACCAGCCGTGATCGATTATTGTCGATCTCTGGTGTTGCCACGCATAAAGATGTAAAAGACAACGCTAAGCTGTCGCATGTAAAAGCCTTGTCTCATCAGGTCGATACATTCAGTGATCAAGTACGATTTCAGCACCAACAACAACTGAGTGAATTGGCTGAGAAAGCCAACAAAATGGATCTGACCCCTCTAGCCCGTTCATCAGAGCTCACTGAGTTAGCAAAAATTCAGGATCTGGCACCACTGAGCAAAAAAGAAGACCTGGATATCCTGGCCAAAAGCGAAGAACTGGCGGCATTAGCTACTAAGGCTGATTTGGAGTTATTGGCGCAAATCCCCATCCTGACGGACAAGGTCGATACTCTGGCGACACGCGAAGACCTGACCTCTCTGGCAAAGGAGCAAACGCTTAAAGGGCTGCAAAACGTGATAGAACATCAGATGGGCTCTCACCAGGCCCGGATTGAAATGCTCATGGGCCAACTCGCTACCCGAGACGACATCAGTGATCTCAATAAGTCTCAACTGACCCAACAAGACATACTCAGTGCGACCGAGTTACTGGCATCCAAAGAAGACGTTGAAAGCGTGGTCAAACAACTGATCAAACACATTCACCATCTGGAACGACAAGTGTTGATGCTGAAAGAACATTTGGCGGATAACGAACCTGCGCCGACTTCTCGTAACCAGTTAATGACAGAATTACAAAAGAGCTCGCCTCTTCGCTCCAAGCAGCCCGCGACCCCGGATGTCGCGCAAACGGCCGCTACCAAATCAACGCCGACCTCTAACGCCCCAGCCGAGCAAGGAACACTTGCCAAGCCCACAGAGCAACAGAGAACGTCCGACAGTCTTACCGAATCCATCGACAGTGTTCAGGTACGACCACATTGAGGTCACTAGGGAGCCTCTGAACAAGTCCGCTCTAGCTCTGCGGGCGCTAGAAGCCTTGTCAGCCCGAAAACGTTAGAACAAGGCGAGCTTCGTAGAGAATGTCGTGACCTTTTCAAGAAGTTCAACACCGTTCTAACGTTTTTAAAGCCCCGCCCTTCGGGGCCTTAAGAGAAATGGCTCTTTTTTGTTGC
>JBFHTA010000025.1:0-22935 GCA_041590855.1 Pseudomonadales bacterium | reverse complement strand
GACATTCCTCGTGGTGAAGCAGCGGAGTACGTAAAACGTTACTTCGAGAAGTACCCAGGCGTTAAAGAATATATGGATCAAACCCGTGGCGAAGCCGAAGATACAGGTTATGTCGAAACCCTGTTCGGTCGACGTTTATATCTACCGGGCATACGGTCTTCCAATCAAATGGTTAAGCAAGGCGCGTTACGTACAGCAATCAATGCGCCAATGCAGGGAACCGCCGCTGACGTAATCAAGATGGCGATGATCGATGTGCATAACTGGTTACGTGAAGCCAAAGTCGATGCCAAATTGGTGATGCAGGTGCACGATGAATTGGTATTGGAAGTGGCCGAGTCTGATGTGGATTTAGTGCGCGATGGTGTCCGTTTCCGCATGGAAAATGCGGCGTCACTGGCGGTGCCTTTGATTGTAGATGTAGGTGTGGGTGATTCCTGGGATGAAGCGCATTAAGTGTAGTCAGGGAGTCTCTTAAACACTTGTTTAAATTTAATGAGCAAAAAGTTTGAACTAAAACACATAGCGCTCTTCTAACCTAGTAACTCACATTGAATCATCGTGGTTCTGACGAATAGTTAAGTATTTGATGAGTCGCAGCGAATTAAGTGTGTAGTGTTTTCCTCGTTATTCTCTGTTTTCAGGTAGTTGCCCCGATCCGATCGGGGCTTTTTTTTGCCTACAGGCTGACCTTTAGCCTGCGAGATGACTTATAGAGAACAGGCGATGAGCATCAGCTGAGCGGGCTGATTCTGGATAGAATCATTCCGGATCGCTATCCAACAGCTGGTCGATCAATTCATCTGCGTCATCCACGACTAGCCATTCATTCAAACGTTGCTTGAGTTGGTCTAATCCTTCACGCTTAAGTGCGGAGAAGGTTTGAATCGATACTTCGCCATCAAAATCCTTTAACGCACGCTTTACATCCAGCATGGTGTTTTTGGCCGGACCTTTCTTTAACTTGTCTGATTTAGTCAGCAGGATGTGCAACGGCATTTGGCTGTCTTCCGCCCACTGAATCATCATGCGGTCGAATTCCTGAAGCGGGTGGCGTATGTCACTGACCAGCACCAGTCCTTTCAGGGATTGGCGTTCTTCCAGGTATTTCGCCAAGTGCTTCTGCCACTCCAGCTTTTGCTCTATCGGAACTTTGGCAAATCCATATCCAGGCAGATCCACCAGGCGAATCGCATCTTCACCCAGGGTAAAGAAGTTAATCAGCTGCGTGCGGCCAGGAGTTTTACTGGTTCGTGCCAGTTTCTTTTGTTGGGTCAGTGTGTTGATTGCGCTCGACTTTCCTGCGTTGGAGCGACCGGCAAAAGCGACTTCGGCACCGGTGTCGTCCGGACATTGTTTGAGTGTCGGAGCACTTTTCAGAAACTGGGCAGCGGCAAACTTAACAGACGCACGTTCAGACATAACTATTCATCCAGAGGTAATTTGGGGTGCATGATACTCGTATTGAAGCGAGGTTTCAGCAGTTGTTATTGTTGCTTTTGGTGAAAATCTATACAGAATCTTGCCAATAACCGCTAAGTACCGCTTGGAATAACCATTTGGAAGTTGAGATAGATAGTATATAATACCCGCACTTTTTTGGCGGGGTCTTGGGCAATACCCGGACTTCAGTGAAATATAACGATGAGGAGAGCGGGATTCGCAACACTGCGATCATACCGTTCAAACGTTAGAGACAATAAACGGGTCTTAACAATGAAAAAAATCATTCTGACTGCTCTAATTGCAATGGGTGTTGTTAGCTATGGTCACGCGGCAGGTGATGCCGACGCTGGTAAAGCAAAGGTTGCTGTATGTGGTGCATGTCACGGTGCGGATGGTAATAGTGCTGCTCCGAACTTCCCGAAATTGGCTGGTCAGGGTGAGAAATACCTGTTAAAGCAGTTACAAGAAATTAAAAGCGGTGAGCGCCCAGTGCTAGAAATGACGGGCCTTCTGAACGGTTTTAACGATCAGGATCTGGCTGACATTGCAGCTTTCTTCGCAGCTCAGAAGGGCACTGTAGGTTATGCGGATAAAGAGAAAGTTGAGAAAGGTAAAGCTATTTACCGTTCTGGTATTGCTGATCGTGGTATTGCGGCTTGTGCTGGCTGTCACTCTCCAACGGGTGAAGGTAATGCGCCTGCAGGTTTCCCTAAATTGAGCGGTCAACACGCACAATATACCGTCAAGCAGTTGAAAGATTTTCGTGACTCTAAGCGTGCAAATGATCCGAACGGCATGATGCGCGAAAACGCTTACACCATGCGTGACGACGAAATCGAAGCTGTATCTCAGTACATTCAGGGCCTTCACTAAGCGTGGGCACCTGTAATTACTTGATCTGAGTCAACAAAGTCTCAAGTTTCTAATGGCCTTTTCGTAAGGGAAAATGGAACAAAGCATCAAGTAACTGATCTTATGGAAAGGGAGTCTCAGACTCCCTTTTCTTTTGCCTGGATAACCGCTAAATTGAGTCTTCCATGAGTCGAGGTCTTGAGCTTCGATGACGGACAGGACGAATAACCAATTAGGAGTACCGAATGAAAGCCTTTATCACTTCTCTCATGACAGCGACCTTGCTGATAATGTCGCAGCTTGTGTCTGCTGAAACCTTTGTTGCAGGCAAGGACTATCAGGAAGTGCCTTACCCTGTACCCACTCGTGATGAAAGTAAAATCGAAGTGATTGAGTTGTTTTGGTACGGCTGTGGTCACTGTTTCAAATTCGAGCCGATGATCAACGCTTGGGCTAAAACAGTGGCAGACGACGTGGACTTCTATCAACAGCCAGGTGATTTTGGCGGTTGGGTTCCTGAAACTCAGCTTCATTACACCATGGAAGCACTGGGCGTGTTAGAAAAAGGGCGCGATATGGTGTTTAACGAATACCATGTGGTTCGGAACAAGCTGCGCAGCGATGAAAAACGTATTGCCTTCTTTAAGATGTTGGGTGTCTCAGCAGAAGACTATACTAAAGCGTGGGAATCTTTTTCTGTGAAGAGCAAGGTTAATATGGCTCAGTCGCGAACTCGTAGCTATCGTGCGACCGGTGTACCTGCGATGGTGGTAAACGGTAAGTACCGTATTGATACCCGATCTGCCGGCAGCTTTGAGCGCATGCTGAGAGTTGTTGAGTTCCTGGTTGAAAAGGAACGTGCGGCGAAATAAACACCGTCATGACACGCAGGATGTTGTGGCATTGATCAAGGAAATATCATGCTTGAGAAGGTTAAAAAGCGGGTAGGCCAATTGAAAGAGGCCGTTGATGAGATCCGTTCCTTATCGGTTTACAAAGATGTGGCCGGCGCTCAAGTAGACCATCCTGTGCAGAAATACCTGCCAGTGATTGAGGACGACGGGTTGGAGCATCTGAGATTGATTTCATTCAATATTCAGGTGGGCAATTCGGTAGGGCGTTACCTGCATTATCTGACTCGAAGCTGGCAGCATCTTCTCCCCTACTCTAATCGCATTGATAACATGGACCGGATTTCCGACGTGTTATCGCACTTTGATATTGTGGCTTTACAGGAAGCGGACGGCGGCAGTCTCCGTAGTGGTTTCGTCAATCAGGTGAAATACCTGGCTGAACGAGGTCAGTTCAGCTTCTGGCATCAGCAGTTAAATCGTGATTTTGGTTTGTTGGCTCAGCATGGCAATGGTGTGTTGAGCCGGATCGTACCTATGTCAGTGGATAATCACGTGCTGCCTTCTTTGATCCCGGGGCGTGGTGCCATGTTTATTGAATTTCAAACCAATACCAATGATCCGTTACTTGTGGTGATGATGCACTTGTCCTTGTCCCAACGTGCGCAAATGAATCAACTGGCGTACGTTCAGGAGCGTGTCCATGATTACAAGCATGTGGTGGTGATGGGGGATTTAAACTGCCATGCGGAGCGCCTTGTCGAAGAGTCGCCGCTGAAAGACAGTGATTTGGTGCTCGCGACCGACGGGATCAGTACTTTTCCAAGCTGGGCCCCGCAAAAAGGGCTGGATCATATTTTGATTAGTCCGAGCTTACGAACCCACTCCATTGATGTATTGGACCATCCGATTTCTGATCATCTGCCGGTCGCCATTGACGTAAGTTTGCCGGAAGGCGTCAGATTATTGGATGGCCGACTTACCTCTTAGAGGTTCAGGGAAGCACTCTACTTAAGCGAACTCCTGTTGCTGGCTTAACAGCGAGCGTGGAAATTCACAGCTGAACTTACTGCCGTAACCCAAGCGACTTTCGATGCCTAAGTGTCCATTGTGGCGGATAATAATGTGCTTGGTGATGGCCAGCCCCAGACCGGTGCCGCCGGTGTCGGATTTACGGCTTTCATCCACTCTGTAGAATCGTTCGGTCAAATGCGGAATGTGCTTTTGATCGATGCCCGGGCCATTATCAATTACTTCAATATGAATGCCGGTGCGGTCCAGGAAGGCTTTAATTTCGATGCGTCCGCCACTCTGGGTATACTTCACCGCGTTTATCACCAGGTTGCTGAAGGCGCTTCTCAATTCATCATAACTGCCGCTCATTTCAATGGTGTCTTCGCAACTTAGTATTATGTTGTGTTCGCCGTTGCTGTAGGTTCTGGCTTCTGCCGCAATGTTTTCCAACAAGTGCTTCAGATTCACCGGCTTCTCTTCGAGATTAATTTCTGTGGTTTCCAAACGGGTAAGAATCAACAGATCTTGTACCAGATCCTGCATGCGTACTGCTTGAGTCTGCATTTGAAGGAAGATGCGAAGCCAGCGGTCATTGTCTTCCGAGTAATCGATCAGGGTTTCCAGATAACCAATCAATACCGTCAGTGGTGTTTTTAACTCATGGCTGACGTTGGCAATAAAGTCTTTACGCATCCGTTCCAGGTGCTCAATATGGGTGATGTCGCGCGCGGTAATCAGGCGGTCGTCGTTGCCAAACGGTGTTACCGACAGCTCAAGCACCATATTGGGATTAATCGGGCTGTTAATAACAATGGGCGTACTGTAATCACCGTATTCAAAGTATTCGACAAAATCAGGATCACGAATCAGATTGGTAATCTGTTGACCACCGTCGTCGGGAGAGCGGAAACCGAGCAGGGATTCAGTAGAGCGGTTCCACCACTCCAGAGCGCCATCGTGCTCCACCATGATGACGGCATCTTGGAGTGCCGCTGTGGATTGCTGGATTCGGTCGATGATGGTTTGCAGGCGACGTTTACCGGACTGATGCTCTTTTTCCTGGCGATATATGGAGTCAAACAGTTTGCCCCACAAGCCTTCGCCTAACGGTAGTTTGTCCAGCTCCTGGTGTTGCAACCAGGACTCCAGACGCGACATCTGACGAATATTCCACAACACATAGGCGGTTAACCCGATGATGGCTCCAATCAGCGGGGAACTAAAGAAAAAGCCGATTAATGTCGTAGCCAGAACTAACAGAGTTACACGCTGTAATTCAATGTACCAATTACTAATCACCGGGTGTCCTCAACAGCCACATAAGGAAGACAATGGCAGACGAAAACGTTTGGTCTGCCGAAACGAAGGTAACAGCTTACTCTATGCCGCCTTGGTGGAAAAGCGATAACCGGTTCCACGTACGGTTTGGATCAAACCGTCATGGCCTGTGACAGCCAGCGCTTTGCGCAATCGACGGATATGAACGTCAACCGTGCGCTCTTCCACATAGACATTGCCACCCCAGACATGATCCAGCAATTGGCTACGTGAGTAGGCTCTTTCCTGGTGAGTCATAAAGAATTGCAATAAGCGAAATTCGGTTGGTCCCATTTCAATGGAATCGCCGTTGGCCAGCACGCGGTGAGAAACCGGATTAAGCTCCAGGCCATTAACACTGACGGTTTCTTCAACACCTTGAGGTGTTGTTCTGCGCAGTACGGCTTTTAGGCGTGCAACCAGCTCACGAGGTGAGAAGGGTTTGGTAATGTAGTCGTCAGCCCCTACTTCCAGGCCTTGAATTTTGTTGTCTTCTTCACTCTTGGCAGTCAGCATTATGATGGGAACATCGGAGGTCAGTTCGTCTTTCTTAAGACGTCTGGCGAATTCAATACCGGACACTCCTGGGAGCATCCAGTCAAGAAGAATGAGGTCAGGTTGCTGGTCCACAATAATGGTGTGTGCTGCCTGTGTATTCTCTGCTTCAAGGCAATCATAGCCAGCCATCTCCAGGGCGACCATGATCATTTCTCGGATCGGAGCTTCGTCATCTACGATAAGAACTTTTTTTCCCGCCATCACTTTTGCCTGTGTAGGGTTATGGTTATTGAAGGATAAGACAAGCGTATTAGAAGACAGTTTTGTTACAGAAGTATGACACTATTTGGTGTGGTTGCGCAAAACAGTGGCTACTTTTTGGCCCGCGCAGCATCAAAGTTACGAAGAAAGTATTGGTGGCGTTCGGAGGACGATCATGGTGCTCAGGGGTTAAAGAACCCGGGATGCGCCGGTATCAGCGCATCAGATAATCAATAAAAATACCCAGGAAGATGCTTGCGCCCACCCAGTGATTGTTGAGAAAGGCTTTAAAGCACATGTCTCTGTCTCTGTGTTGGGTCAGGGTGTACTGATACACGAACAGAGCAGCGGCCCCGGTTACGCCCAGATAAAAGAAAATGCCCGCAGATAGTTGATTTGCTGCCAACAGTAAGGTGCATAACGCCAGAACCTGTAAGCTGATGATGGCCAGGTTATCCATCTCACCGAATAAGATGGCGGTGGACTTTACGCCAATCTTGAGATCATCTTCCCTATCGACCATGGCGTATTGGGTATCGTAGGCGATCGTCCAGAGTAACGTGGCGATGTAAAGGAGCCAGGTAACTTCTGTCACCGTGCCGGTTTCTGCTGTAAATGCCATAGGGACTGCCCAGCCAAATGCAGCGCCGAGAAAGACTTGAGGAAAATAGGTGTAGCGCTTCATAAAGGGATACAGAGCGGCCAAAAAGAGCGCCCCGAAGGACATGTAGATGGTTTCCATATTGGTAAAGAGCACCAACACGAAGGAAACCAACACTAGCGCGGCAAAAACTTTCAATGCTTCGCTGGCAGTCACCCGACCAGAGGTTAATGGCCGGTCTTTAGTGCGTCGTACATGCAGGTCAAAATCCCGGTCAGCGTAATCATTAATAACGCATCCGGCAGATCGCATACAGACCACACCCAAAGAAAAAATGATCAGGTTTGACAGTCCCGGAACGCCCTCTGCTGCCACCCAAAGTGCCCACAGGGTCGGCCATAACAACAGTAAAATACCAATGGGTTTATCGAGACGCATAAGTCGAGCGTATTCTGGTAATTGCTGACGAAGATGAGGGATAAGTTTTTCCATAACCTACTCGATGAGTTCCGTGGATTCAGGGGAATACTAGGAGGATTGTTGGGAAAACACAACGGGCATAAAGGTCTCTGAAACCAATAACGTTTTTTGCTGGTTATGGCAGGTAAAAATGGATCGGCGTCCCCAGTACTCTGTCTCTGTTATATCGGTCTGACCAGCCTCTTGTGTCCCGCTTATTTGCAGCTCGTTTTGGTGCTGCTGATTTTGCTGTGCTGTATAAGCAACTTGCGTCGACCGGATGCGGCCAATCTCAAACTGGCTGCGTTGGTAGCGTGGGTTGCTGAATAACAAATGGCCGAGCGGACGGTTTCCGAGATAGCGTAATCGCAGATCCTGACCGCGTAAGGTGCTTAGCGGAACGGCGCTGCGGGCAGAGACCCACACCTGACCGTCCACAATCAAATCCACTTCCCTGACCCAGGCATGATGAGACGCACAACCTAATACTCTACGCTCGTGTTGAAACAATTTGCTGACGCCTTCTTTGCGTACCACAACCTGAAAACTTTTTTGACTGTGACGCATCAAACGTTTGGTTAGGGAATGCTTATCCAGCAGCCAGCTGCGATGGGAATTCGACCAAAGGGGGGCGAATTTCTGATAGGCCGGTGTCCAACGATGTATGTAGA
The DNA here is from genome assembly GCA_041590855.1 of Pseudomonadales bacterium. Taxonomy (GTDB): domain Bacteria; phylum Pseudomonadota; class Gammaproteobacteria; order Pseudomonadales; family Litoribrevibacteraceae; genus Litoribrevibacter. The sequence continues at coordinate 14,965 of JBFHTA010000025.1, read as the reverse complement.
GCGGTCTTTCTGGCATGGATAAAACGCTGTATAAGCCTGGGGATAGAAAATTGCAGCGCGCAGTATACGAGGTTTTTCGAGAAATTTCCTTTGTAGGATTGTAGGACAAAAAAGACTGAATTAGAATGCGCTTACCAATTCCAGATGATATAGTGCCAGCACGATCCAGTCAGCTTCTACTTTCTAATTAGTGATTACAAGGTAGAATGTCGCGGCACTATCTCATTGGAATACATAACTACTACAACGTTGAGGAAGCTATATGAAGAAGTGGCAGTGTGTCGTGTGTGGCTGGGTTTATGATGAGGCGCTTGGGTGTCCTGAAGAGGGATTAGCACCTGGCACTCGCTGGGAAGATGTACCGGACGATTGGGAATGTCCTGATTGCGGAGTTGGTAAAGAAGACTTCGAAATGATTGAAATTGCCTAACCCATTACCCTTGGTGCAATTTCAGACACAATGGAAACTCGCCAAAAGCGAAATGTGTCTAACTAAGGGGCCTGTTCAAAGGTTCCTTTAAGATCCTCCTTGGAATGAAGCTCTGAGCATCAGGCTTTATTTTTCTATAACTAAGGGTGACTGCATGACAGACAAAAAAGAATTGCCGATTGTAATCATAGGCTCCGGATTAGCCGGCTATGGCGTTGCTAAAGAGTTTCGTAAACTGAATACCGAAACGCCGCTGCTGATCATTACCAGTGATGACGGTCGATCTTATTCAAAGCCGATGCTTTCGGCGGGTTTTACCAAAGAAAAAACCGCAGCTGCATTGGCTATGGCCAATGCCGGTGAAATGGCTACGCAGCTGAAAGCCTCGATCCGTACGCAGGCAGAAGTAACCGGCATTAATGCCGAAGCTCATACCCTGAATCTGGGTGAAGAAATTATTGAATACAGCAAGCTGGTTATCGCTATGGGCGCCAAGCCTCATAAGGCTCCGATGGAAGGCGACGGCTGTGATCTGGTATTTTCCGTTAATGATTTGGTGGACTACGATCGTTTCCGCCAGGCAGCCATAGGCAAACAAAAGATTGCCATTGTGGGCGCCGGTTTGATTGGCTGTGAGTTTGCGAATGATCTACGCAATGGTGGCTATGAGGTGGATGTCATTGCTCCGAGCCAAACAGTATTGCCAACGATGTTGCCTGAACAGCCAGCCCAAGCTTTACAGCAAGGTTTGGAGGCCGCTGGCGTACGTTTCCATTTGGGAACCTTAGCAAACCGTGTGGTGAAGCACGACGATGGCGTTAAAGTGTTTTTATCCAATGGCAATGAGATTGAGGCTGACCTCGTTTTATCTGCAATTGGTTTAACGCCACAGGTTGAGCTGGCTGCCAAAGCAGGTTTGGCCTACGGCAAAGGTATTCAGGTTGATCGTACATTGAAAACGTCTGCTGATGATATCTATGCCTTGGGTGACTGTGCTGAAGTAGATGGCTTGGTGCTCTTATATGTACTGCCGCTTATGGCCTCTGCCCGGGCATTGGCAAAAACCCTGAACGGTGAAGAAACCCAGGTGCAATACAATGCCATGCCGGTGGTGGTAAAAACACCTGCGTGCCCAACTGTGATTGCTACCCCGGTAGATGACGAGGGTGAATGGCAGGTTGAAGGTGAAGGCCAGGATCTAAGCTGTAAATTCCTGGATGCCGAAGGCAATCTGAAAGGTTTTGTACTTACAGGGGCCAAGGTGGTGGATAAACTGACGCTGTCGAAGCAGTTGCCTCCATTGCTCAAATAATGAGCCGATAATTCGTATTGTCGGGAAAAGGGCGTTCAAGCAGAACGCCCTTTTTTATGCCTGAAAACAAGGGCTGAGGCCCATTCCCAGGCCTTTTTCGTAAATTTTTTGGTAAAAGCATCTTTTTGTTCTAGGCTCTATACATTCCATTGGGAATGATGTGTAATCAGGAATACTTAATCAAAAGGTTAAGTGCTACTTTGATAACAATAAAGAAGGGAACATTATGCGTAAGCCAGAACTTGCTGCTGCAATTGCAGAATCTACTGGGCTATCCAAAACTAAAGCAAACGAAGTTCTTACTGCGTTAACGGATGAAATCACTCGTGCGGTAAGTGGTGGTAATGCGGTGCAGTTAATTGGTTTTGGTACATTTGAAACCCGCCGTCGTAACGAGCGTACTGGTAAGAACCCTCAAACCGGTGAAGCGATCAAGATTCCAGCGAGCAACTATGTTGCTTTCAAAGCAGGTAAAGCATTGAAAGAAGCGGTAAATTAATACCGATTCCATTAAAAAAGCCGGGCTGAATAATGCCCGGCTTTTTTATGGGCGTTTGAAATAACTTCGAACGCCCATTCAGCCATCAGCTGGCCCCCATCTAGGTGTTTTTGATCTCGTGGCTCAGACCTTTATAGAGGCTGACACACATCAGCAGTAACACCAGGGTAAACGGCAGGCCTGTGGTAATAGCACCTGCTTGAAGCGCGCTGAGTGCTTCTTTCCCGCCACCATACAATAACGCAACTGCAATGGCCCCTTCCATAGCCGCCCAGAAGACACGCTGTGGTACAGGTGGATCGAGCTTACCTCCGGCAGTGATGCTGTCGATTACCAATGAACCAGAGTCCGATGAGGTGATGAAAAACACCAGCACCAGGACAATGGCGATGAACGAAGAGATCGCGGCTAGCGGCAGGTTTTCCAACATTTGGAACATGGCCAGGCTGGCGCTGCTCAGCCCGTTTGCCAGCTGGCCTACGTTGGCCATGGTTTGCTCTAGTGCAGAGCCCCCGAATACCGACATCCAGACGATGGTAACCAAGACAGGCACCAACAGCACCGCTGAAATAAACTCGCGCACTGTCCGCCCTTTGGAAATACGGGCGATGAATAGACCTACAAAAGGTGACCAGGAAATCCACCATGCCCAGTAAAATACTGTCCAGCCGTGGAAGAATTTGTCGTCTTCCCGACCGATCCAATTACTTAGAGGTATAATGTTTTCCAGGTAGCCTAACCCGGTTGTTCCCATATAGCTCAAAATAGCTAAGGTCGGGCCAGCGATTAATACAAATAACAACAAACTCAGTGCCAACAGCATGTTGATGTTGCTGAGTACCCGGACGCCGCCGTCCAGTCCTCTCACCACTGAAACAATGGCAATGCTGGTGACAGCGACAATGATAATCACCTGAGTCGTAATGGAATCCGGGGTATCAAACAGGAAGTGCAAACCGCTGGATGCTTGTTGTGCTCCCAGCCCCAGAGAAGTGGCCAGACCGAAGATGGTAGCCAGCACCGCCAGAACATCAATGACGTCACCTAGACGGCCCCAAATGCGCTCACCAAACAAGGGGTAGAAGGCAGAGCGAATGGTTAATGGCATGCCCTTATTGAATGCGAAGAAGGCCAGTGACAAACCTACAATGGCGTAGATTGCCCAAGGGTGGAATCCCCAGTGGAACATGGTAGCTGCCATCGCCATCTCAGCACCGTCGGGGGTTCTGGCGTCACTGTTCAACGGAGTGCCCCACCAATCGGTGTAGTAGGCTACCGGCTCTGCAACACTCCAGAACATCAAGCCAATACCCATCCCTGCTGCAAATAACATGGCAAACCAGGAAAGGCTGGAAAACTCGGTTTTGGCATTCTTGCCACCTATTTTAATCTTGCCAGTGGGCAGAACCATGATCGCAAAACAGAACAAAATGAAGACGTTGCTGGCCGACATAAACAGCCAGTCGAAGTGGTTGATGGAGAAGGATTTAGCGGCTTCCAGATAGCTCTTGGCCTCGGCGGGCATCGCTAAGGTGCCCACCACAAACAGGATCACCAATAGCGCGCTGACAACAAAGACGGGGTTGTGGATATCGAAGCCGAGAACTTCGATATTATTCTCGCCGATTTCATGATCGGTTTCGAAAGGGTCTGACATAAGTACACCATTTTTAAGTATTATTTATATAGTGTACTAAACATTTCGGTTCTATGCATTCCACAGGGGCTGACTGATTGATCGAGAAATATCGATTTAAAACATGTTCAGTTCAAAAGATCCCCTGTGGCTGGTGCCGTGACACTTCGTCAGCCGGACTTATGTCTCTTTGGCGGAGGTTTCCGATGGCGATAGATTCTGGAATTCAGGCAGCGGGTGAAGAGCTAGCAAGGCATCGTCAGACATCATGTAATCTTTGTAGGTGTCAGATCGCTTGAGTGCTTCTTGCAAATACTGAATGGCTTCTTCGTAGCGTTCCAGCGCGGTGTAAGCGCAGGCGAGTTGATAAAAAGCGTGACTGTTTTCCGGATCGATGGCCAACGCCTGATGACACAGGTTCGCTGCCCACTGTGGCTCGCTAAGTTCCAGTACAGCATCGGCTTTATAGGTGATGGCTTCACAATCTTCCGGTTTCAATTTCAGAATTTGATCGTAAATGGCGATTTTGTGATGGATGTTGTTGTCCTGCCCGGCTCTCAGCCAAAGCGACTGGATTTCCTGGGTCAGTTCGATTTCTTCCCTGTTTTGTTTGATGTGGCGGGTTTTCTGATTCAGTTGTTTCTCGATGGCATACAAGCGCTCTTCGTACTGTTTGACCAGCTTGGCGATTTCCTCATCTGCCAGAGAGTGTACCCGGTCTTTGATTTCGCGAATGGAATTCCAGCCCACTAATACCAACACCGAGCTGGCTGCTGCGATCAGATAAAAGAAGTAAGTGACAGTGTCGGTGGCGTAAGTCACCCCCCGGTCGATGGAATTGATTTCCCGATCGACGATTTGCTGAATCAGTTCGGCTTTTTGGGCACTGAGGTCGATGCGCAGTTGTTTCAGTTCATCCAGCACATAGCGTTCAATAAAAGGGCTGTATAACGGTTTTTCAAGGGATTCAACAGCGGCAGCGGCTTGCTCTTCTGTTTTGGGTTGAGCGGGGGTATCCGGGGGGGCCGAATTGGCCCACCCCAGAGAAGCGATCATAAAAAGTGTACAAAGCGCTAAGAAGCGAGACATATGGCCTGCCCGTGATCGTGGATTTCTACTAAACGACTATGCAATGCCTGAATCGCTTGATCATAGTCGGACTCGTTTAAAATAAACTGCATATCGACCTGCCTCATGGATTGGTGCATGGCCAACACAGAAATATCGTGTTCTGCCAGAGCATTGACCGCTTGTGCCAGAATGCCTGGTACTTGCATATCACTACCTATAGCAGAAACTATAGCAATTTTTTGCTGGTGGATTTCGGCATCTGCAAACGCTTCCTGCAATGCCTTGATGATACGTTTTACCGTTTTCAGGTTCGTGGAGACATAATGCGTAACCGTATTGGCATTAATATCTTTAGCAATGATATCGGCTTTGAAGCGTTTTATCGCGGTCAGGATTTGGGTGTCATAGTGGGCAATGTTACCCGCCATGTCCTGATCGAACACTTCAATGCCGTATACACCTTTACAGCCGGCAATGATTTCGACGCGTGGGATGTCACTCACATAGTCACTGGTGATCAGGGTGCCGGCGTGATCCGGTTCAAAAGTGTTTTTTACCCTGAGTGGGATGTCATTCTGGCGTAATCCTTTGGCGGCCTTGGGGTGGATGGCTTCCATTCCCAGATTGGCCAGTTGGTCGGCTACGTCGTAATTGGTACGGCCAATCGGTACGGCGTTGTTCTCTCCGACCAGGCGCGGATCAGCACTGCTCAGGTGGAACTCTTTGTGAATAATGGCTTCTTTGGCCTGGGTCACAACCGCAATGCGGCTGAAAGTCATTTCACTGTAGCCGCGATCAAAGGTAGACATCAGCCCGGTTTCCGAGTGGGCGTAGCCAGTTACAATCGGCAATTCTGTGGATAAGTCGATGTCTTTAAAGGCCTGCTCAATGCGGGCATCCAGGCTCACTTGTTGGTCGCTGTGCCAGCCAGTGAGGTCAACGAATCGCGCGTTGAGGCCATCCTGTTGAAGTAGGTGTGCCATGTTCCAGGCGCTGTGGGCTTCACCAAGGCTGGCCAGCATTTCCCGCACGGTAGTGAGGTGCTCACTGAGTGAGAAGTGGCCGTGCTGACAAAGGGTTTGCAGGTTGCTCAGGCAGTCCTGTACGTCTGCTATTCGCTGTTGGATAAAGGCATCGGCTTTTGTTCTTAATTCAGCATGTATGAACAGATCCTGGTTGATGGCCAATAACTGGCATTCCAGATCATTCAGCTGTTGTTGCCAATGGTTGTCGTTGATGCTGTCGGCGAACAGCGCATAGACGCCCGGTTGACCGCTTTTTTTGTGTTCCAGTAATTTGTCGGTGATGCCACCGTAAGCGGATACAACGAAAATGCGGTTGTAGGGCGAAGCTGCGCCGTGCTTTTTAATAATATTGTCTCGTACGGCCGGGTAATCGCTCATGGATGTGCCGCCGATTTTTTCTACGCTATGTTGATTCATCATTTACCTTTTGTTCTATACAGTGTTCGCAGTGCCGATTGGTCGGGGCGGATTTAAGCTTATCGAACGCTATTGGTCCGCCACATTGCTGGCACTGCCCTGCTTGTTCTGTATCCAGCCAGACCAGAGTTTTGGTCAGCTCGAGCAGCTCGTGTTGCGCACTGGCAATTGCCTTCTCTTCGATGCTGGGCGTTGCCTCCGTCCCGGTTTCCGAACTGTTGGTGTCGGTGGTGGAGGCCGTAGCTTCGCCCGCTTCTGTGTCAGAGGGTTGGCTGGCCGACTGAATATTTTCTTCAATCAATGCCTGCAGTAATTCAATTCTGAGGTCTATGAGTTCTCGAAGTGCTTGCTGCTCGTCACGGGTCATGGGATACCTCTACTTTATTGGTCGCATCGACCTCCGTGCAGCCAGAAATTCCGGCCTGGGTGGTGCGTTATCAAACGGTTCTGTCAGTGCATTACTGACTGCGTTATACACAAAAAACGCATTGGACCTAGGGAAGGGCGAGATGTTGCTGTTAGAACCGTGCAGCGTGTTGCAGTCAAACAGTATGACACTGCCAGGTTGGCAGATGGCCTGAACAATACCATATTGTTTGATTAAGTCGGTAATGTGCGGTTCGCTGGGGACGCCGATCCGTTGCTCCTTGAGAGACGAATTAAAGTGGTTAGGCGGCGTTTGACTACAGCAACTCAGGTAGTGACGATGCGATTTGGGCACCAGCATTAACGGGCCATTACTTGGGGTGTTGGCCGTCATGGGAATCGACACACTCAATGCTCGCATTCTGGGCATACCGTCTTCTGTATGCCAGGTTTCAAAGTCGGAATGCCATTGAAACCCTTTGCCTTTAAAGCCGGGCTTGTAGTTAACGCGGGATTGATGGATGTAGATATCGTCGTCCAACAGGTAGCGCGCAATACGGGTGAGCCGTGGGTCTTCACTGAGTTGTTCGAAACGTTTACTGATTACATGCACTTCAAATATGGAGCGAACCTCTTGTTCGTCCTTTTCAAGGATAAAGCGCGGATCGGCGGTTTTGGTCGACAGGCCAGACAGCCGCGTTAATTCCGATTGCATGTCTGTTATTTCTTCCTGGGTAAACAGGTTATTCACAATCAGATAGCCATTATCCCGATAAAACTGGATATCTTCCGGGGAGATGGGTGGCAGAGGGTGATCGTTATGGCTTTGACTGTTTTGAGAAAGGTGGCTGTATACCACCGGGTCTTGTCGGGGAATGATCTTCTCCGGCGTGCCTTTGCGCGATGGATAAAGATCTCGTGTAGAGTTCAGTGGGCTGAGCTCTGAGACAGACATAATAAAATCGTGCTCCTTTTTCTGGGCTTGATTAATGTACTGTGGTTATTAATCAAGCGATGGTAGGGTGATACTCTGAGGTACCGGGGTTATGCATAAGCTGCCGGGTCGTTGTGACCTGCCTAGGTATTGAATCGATGGTTTAGTCGATGGCTTCGGCAGTCAGCTCATAGGCGCCTTCGGCGTTGTGTACTTCTTTGCCATTCAAGGGCGGGTTAAAGACACAGGCCATCTTCATTTCAGAAAAGGCGCGCAAAATGTGTTTGTCGTTCTTGTCCAGAATGTAAATGGTGCCAGGCGTAATAGGGTAGACTTTGCCGTCTGCCAGGGTTTCCACTTCGCCTTCTCCTGACATGCAAAACACCGATTCCAGATGGTTTTGATAGTGCATCTGAAAATCTGCACCTTTGTAGATGGTGGTGATGTGAAAGGAAAACCCCATCTTATCTTCTTTGAGCAGCAGGCGGGTGCTGTCCCAGTTGCCTTTCGGGTCTTTAATGTGCCGATTGGACTGCTCGGCGTCTTGTAATTGTCGTACGATCATAATGAATGCTCCTTATTGGTGAACGTTTGTTGATGGCTTTGCTGGAAGCGGGTGGCCGAGATAACGAAATGAGAGCCACCCTGTTGAAATGACCGAAACCAGTTAGCCAGCCAAGCGTAAATCTTCGAAATAATCGTTGTTTTCCGGGATGGAATCTTCGCCCAGGCACACCTCTTTGATGGCTTGTTCTACGATGTCCAAGCCTTTTTTCAGGTTGGCATCTGAGATGATCAGCGGACACAGGAACTTCACCACCTGGTCATCGGCACCGCTGGTTTCAATGATCAAATTATTCTGGAAGCATTTCTTGGTGATTTTTCCGGCCAGCTCCCCATTGATGCAGTTGATGCCTTGAAACATTCCTCTGCCCAGCGCGGTGAAGTTACCTTCGCCGTATTGCTGCACGATTTTTTCCAGGCGTTGATTAATGTACTCGCCTTTCCGTTTGACTGAATCTGCAAACTGAGTGTCAGACCAATATTCGTCGATGGTGGCCTTCGCAGTGATGAACGCCAGGTTATTTCCCCGGAAGGTGCCATTGTGCTCACCCGGTTTCCACAGATCGTGTTCGGGCTTAAAGAGAACGACAGCAAAAGGTAAGCCGTAACCGCTAAGTGACTTGGAAAGGGTGACAATATCCGGGTAGATACCCACCTCTTCGAAACTGAAGAAGGCGCCTGTCCGGCCGCAACCGGCCTGAATGTCATCCACAATGAGTAACACATCGTGCTTTTTACAGACCTGATCAAGATGTCTTAACCACTGAAACGAAGCGGCGTTGATCCCGCCTTCCCCTTGTACGGTTTCAACAACCACAGCGGCGGGTTTGTCGATGCCACTGCTGGAGTCGGACAACACCTTGTCGAGGTATTCGGTGGTATCAATATCGTGACCTAAATACCCGTCGTATGGCATGCGGCTGGTGCCACCCAGGCTGACACCCGCAGCGCCCCGGTGGTGAGAGTTACCGGTGGCGGCCAACGAACCAAGACTCACACCATGGAAACCGTTGGTAAAACTGATGATGTTTTCCCGACCGGTGATGTTACGTGCCAGTTTCATCGCGGCTTCGACCGCATTGGTACCGGTCGGGCCAGTGAACTGAACTATGTAATCAAGGTTCCGGGGTTTTAGAATCTTCTCGTTGAAGGTTTCCAAAAACTCGCCTTTGGCTTTGGTGTGTAAGTCCAAGCCGTGGGTGATGCCATCGCGCATGATGTAATCAATCAAATGCTGTTTCAGTTTGTCGTTGTTATGACCGTAATTCAGGGTGCCTGCGCCCGCTAAGAAATCCAGGTACTCGTTCCCTTCTTCGTCGTATAAATATTCATTTTTTGCACGGTTGAATACGCGTGGAAACGAACGAGCATAACTTTGTACTTCCGATTCAATTTCATCAAAAATTTTCATGGGTTACTCCTTAGCGGTTGAATGCTCAGCGGTGATGTAAGCGTTAAGCGTGGCCAGTTGTTCGGCATTGAATGGGCCGATACGGACCAGGTGTTCAGTGTCGTGTTGATCGTTCAGGTGTCGAAAGCGATCGAACAGTACGGATTTTTCTATAGGTGCGTCGAGTTTTCTGGCGAGGCCTTCAAACAGTTTCCAGGAGCCCGTATTTGACGGGGTAATCGAGGTTTCCAGGTGATTCACATGGATGCACTCAGGGCGCTGAAGGATGTCATTCAGCATTCTCGACGCCAGTCCTATGCCTCTGGCGGCTTCGGAAACGGCTACTTGCCAGATGAACAGGGTGTCCGGTCTTTGCGGGATAATGTAGCCGGAAATAAAGCCGACCAGTCGCGATTGATGTATCGCTGCAACCGAGGTCGCAGCGAAGTGATGGGTTTGTAATAAGTTGCAGTACATGGAATTGGTGTCCAGTGGAGGACACTCACTGATCAGGGTGTGTACCAGCGAACCCAGCCCGGCATTAGGGGCTTTCAGTGTAACTTGTTCAATATTCATTTTTATAGGTCAAATATTTAGAAATCTAAATAAATTTGATTGCTCTGTTTGTGAGTTCGCTTTACATTTTAGGCATATTGATGAATAAATGTCCAGTTATTATCGGAATATGCTTTGTATTGGTGCATTATTGACCGGAATTGCACAAAATATGATGTTTAGTATACTAAACAAATAACTTTAGATCGTAATGGCGGATAGTCAATAAATATTATGGTTGAAATGACTTCTCGGGTGCCTTGGTTGAGCTTTTCGCTTCATGGCGAGTGTTACGTCCATGATGTGGCCTGCATTAAAAGCATTGTATTGTATGAAGAACCGCAGGAAGTGCCGGGGGCACCGGAAGGTATGGTTGGCATTCTTAATGTTCGTGGTGAGCCTGTGTCTATTTATTCCGGACGGCAACTCCTGGGGTTGGCGCATGGAGAGGTTGGCCCTCAATGGCGAATCGTACTGTTTGATGTCGCATCCGGGAGTTTCGGGTTGATAGTGGATTCTGTGGATGCCTTAGTGCATTTGTCCCATGACGAGATCGACCGGACGGATCATCAGACGGACTCTGAGTTGATTGTTGGAACGGTACATCACGACAACACCTTGATGATTGCGCTGGACTGTACGCATACCGCCAGTGACTGGCTGTCGCAAGGTTAACCGTTGTTTTTACTTACCTAACTGAATCGCTGAGGTATACTTCGTGATTAAAGACATGAGAGATGATTCAGAGGTTGGTGAATTGAAAAACATTGACGAAGTATTGGTGGCGTTACGCCGAGTCATTCGAGCAACGGATCTGCATTCCAAATATCTGTCCAAGACCACAGGTCTGACGGCGCCCCAGATTTTGTTGTTGCAGTCGATTCGCGATAAGGGTCAAGTCACTATTGGTGAATTAGCCGCTGAAGTGAGCCTGAGTCAGGCTACGGTTACCACAATTCTTGACCGCCTGGAAAAACGGGGGCTGATTTATCGTGAGCGTTCTTCAACCGATAAACGTAAGGTTCATGCCTTTTTGACCGATGCCGGAAGCGAAATGCTGAAGGACGCGCCAACGCCACTGCAAGATCATTTCGCCAAGCAATTCAACGATCTGCAAGAGTGGGAACAAACCATGATCATTGCTGCTTTGCAGCGGGTCGCTTACATGATGGACGCACAGCACATTGATGCGTCTCCGGTATTGGATGTAGGTATTCTGGATCGTCAGACGACCAGCCAGGAAAAGATCGACGTTTACGAAGGAAAGTAATGTCGGGATGCTTCGCCAGCACAATACTCTTCGATTGATGTTCGCCGTTCCGGAGACGGTTGGACCAACTCAATCACCGCAAGCCTTATTGCGTCTATGTTCTTTCCGAAATGGCTTACTTGCGCTGGTGTTTTTCATTTGTGCTGTGTTTGTTCCGGCGGATGCGATGTCCGCGCCTGCAGCGCCAACCTGTGATCGCCTGTGCAAGGCTGAAACAGCCATTCGTTATTCCCCTGGTGAAGGAGTGTTGGCTCAGCTGGAAATGCAATTGGAAGACTGGGCGAGTATGCTGCTGGCTACCCGCGATGCACCTATCTATCTTACTTACATGGACAGCTACCAGCTATTGGCGGCCAAGGATCTGAACGAGTACGCGGCCCGCTATGTTCGCCGCAAACTCAGAAGTAAACCGTTGAACGAGCTGTATCAGCATATGACGGCTTTGGGTGGGGACAGTCTTCAGCCGATGTTGGTTAAGGTATTAACCACCGATAAAGCGCAGGTGGATGAATACGTCCAGCGTTTGATGTGGGTCCGGATGCGGGAAACCCGTCGTTATTTGATTCGTCGCTTGGACGAAGTGTATGGCTTATCAAGAATGAGCTATCTGCTGTATTACCAGAGTCGCCAGTTTGTTGGTCAGTATATGCTTCAGCAAGCAGAGCGGTGGAGCCTAAACCAGCCATTACAGGCCGATCCTGCGTTGCAGAACAAAATAGATCGCTGGTTAATGGAAGACATTGATATTGATCCGGAGCAATTCCAGACCGCCAATTACCACGAGGTGATTCAGCGGATGACGTATGTCTTACGTAATGTAGATGACCAGACGTTGCGTCAGGCCATCGATTATTATCAGCATCCGCAGTATCAGGAGATGTTAGCACTTATTGAAAAGGCGTGGTCTCTTCATTTTCAGCGGCTGAGGGTAAAAAACAGCCTTTCTGACCAAGGCTCATCAGTTCGGTAAGCACTTCACAGAAGTGCTCCAGTTTCTCTTGCCCGAATTTATCCAGCATGTGTTGATTGAATTGATCCAGCATGGGTTGAACTTTGCCCAGAGCAGCACGCCCTTCTTGAGTCAGATGCAGAGTAAAGGCCCGCTTATCGACTTCAGAGCGTTGTTTTTCAATTAGCCCTTTTTTAGCTAGTCGCTCCACCATACCGGTAATGGCCGAGGTATCCAGTTTCAATCCTTTGGCCATGTCCTTTTGTTGGCAACCGTCGTGTTTTTCCAGATAAAAGAGAGCTCCGGCTTGCGGTCCGGAGATACCTGATACTTGCATCAGTGCGCGATCAACCTGAAGGCTCATCTTGTGTTGCGCCTGACTGAGTAGAAAATAAATGCGTTTATCGTTTGCCATGAAAGGAGTAACTGAATCCTGAACTGCTGGGGTTATGGCATCAAATCCTGTAGCGCAGCCATCAATCGTAGACAGGTGATTGATGGCAAAGCGATTATTTCATTAAGGCTTGAGCCATGTTTTTAAGGTCGGTGCTGGAAGCAATGACCTTTTCGATGATTTCATCGACACTCTCTGGGTCGAGCCCCAGTCTATCATAGAGCTCGGGTGGCACATAACTGGAGGCGGCGTTTCCGATGCCCCGCTCTTTCAGTTTGGCTTTCGCCAAATAGATCAGGTTGGCGTAAGCGTGGAATTTTCCGTCGTAATTCGGGTCCAGTTGATGTTTCAGGCCGTGACAGATTTCATCCGGCATTTGCCAGTAGTTCATTAACCAGCTGCCGATTTGATAGCGGTTGACGTTAACCACCTTGTCGTCGATGGCAACATCAGGGAGATGACGATTGACTTCCAAATGACGGCAGAGTTTTTCGAAGTGTGGCGGGAATACATAAGCCAACACCAGATACCCCAATTCATGCAGTAGTCCGGACAGATAGCTGAGCCCAAAGGATGGACGTTTTTCACGTGGAATGGCGGTCACTACGCCGCCGATACATGCGGCCACAAAGACGGATTCATACCAGAACGGGGTGTAACCGTTGGGGCCTTCTTTTGGCATGGGCAGGGTTTTTCCAAGTGAAAGTCCCAGCGACAGGTTAAGCACCATATCGAAGCCTAAGACCCGCATACAGGCGTCGTGTACCGAGCGTACTGTGCCCGGTGGATTGTAAATGGGTGAAGAGGCCCAGCTGACAATTTGGGCTGCCAGGCTAGGGTCGGTTTCAATGATGGCGGTCAGCTTATCGATGTCGGCACTGGGGTCGGTGCGCAGTTTAATGATTTGCTGAGCCGAGGTTGGAAGCGGCGGGATTTCCATCGTCTCTTCCAAGCGCTGTTTCATTCGTGTTGGATTAAAGGCAATCACCGCATTTTGAATATCTTCCCTATCCTGGGCTGCAGTGGTGTTTTGAACGCCGCACTGGCGAATATCCACTTGGGCTGTGATTTCTTCCGGCCGGGCCTTGGGGCACAGCTTCAGAAAATCGCGGGTATCCATGCGTATCCAATGATTATCCTTTCCGGATTCTATGTAGAGATAAGGTAAGTCCAACAACTGCTTGTCGATGATGACGTCAAGACGGGTCAAGGCCGGTATGGCTGGTAAGGATTCCACATTAATGGTTTGACACATCCGGGTAATGGCGTCTTGCTTGGACGGCGTCAATTGTCGGCCCGTAACATTATTCAATAACGTCAGATCGAGAAAACTGTTGTACGGGGTAATCACTTGCACTTTGCCAATCTGGTCGCCCAAGATGGTCGATCGGGTGCAGTGGCGCAATACTTGATCTTCCTGAGTAAAGCCATCGAGATTTTGTAATTGTTCTTCGATGCTGTATTCGATCTGATTTTTGGTAAGTAACAGCTTTAACGAGGCTGCAATTGACATATAGGCTCCAGAAACAACGTCTTATGATCATCAATGATCAAAAAAATAACTTACCTTAGTTTAGACCATATCTTCAATTTTTTTATGTTGACTGGACGGTTAACTGATTAAGCTGCGTTTTCAATTGCTGTAGGAGATCTTCCTGCGTAACAGACTGTGTTTGTGATAATTCGTTAGGTAGTAATTCGCCAATAAGGATGCTCAGTTCTTTTATCATGGTATGAAGGGCCATGTAGTCGGCGGCCTCATTCATATCCAGTGTTTCCGGAGTTTCGCTGAGCTGGGCTTTCAGCTGGCTAATTGCGGTTTCAATGGCTTGATTGACCTGATCGGTGGCAGAACGTAATTGCTTGATATGGCCTTCGACAGTCTGGGCGGCGTCGTGCGACTTGTGCGCCAGTTTTCGCACCTCATCGGCGACCACGGCAAAGCCTCTGCCCTGATCCCCAGCTCTGGCGGCTTCGATGGCAGCATTCAGTGCCAGCAAGTTGGTTTGATCGGCAATTTCCTGAATGGTTTTTAACTCGGTTTCCATCCCCGAGGTGGGTTCCAGAATTTGTCCCCAGACTTCTGAAAAATCCATCTCCGCCAACTGGTTTTGAAGCCCCTGAAGTTGCGAGAGAATGGCGGTGTGTTGCTG
>JBFHTA010000024.1:0-23008 GCA_041590855.1 Pseudomonadales bacterium | reverse complement strand
GCTGTTATCCCGGATTCGCGCCTTGCTGCGTCGAATCGAGCGCAGTCAGCCGCTAAGTGGCCCGTCGAATTTTCAGGCCTCGGTGACGCAAGAAGAATGTGCGCGTCTTCGGATTGATGTGCTCAATCGCGCGGTGCATAGTCATGGGGCCGCGATTCATCTTACTACCGCCGAATTTGATTTGTTGGCGCTGTTGGCCGATCAACC
Organism: Pseudomonadales bacterium; assembly: GCA_041590855.1. GTDB lineage: Bacteria > Pseudomonadota > Gammaproteobacteria > Pseudomonadales > Litoribrevibacteraceae > Litoribrevibacter. The sequence continues at coordinate 22,801 of JBFHTA010000024.1, read as the reverse complement.
TGGACAGATAGTGTCCCGCGATACCATTGTTAAAAACCTGCGCGGTTTTGAATACGATGGCCTGGATCGTTCCATTGATCGGCGTATTTCCCGGTTGCGGAAGAAATTACAGGATGACTCCAACGAACCGCTATTAATCAAAACGGTGCGCGGTAAAGGGTATTTACTGAGCCCGGATGTGGTTATGGTGTGAGGTTGATGCGCTGATGTTAAAAGTCTTTCTCCGAATCTGGTTGTTGGTGTTTGTACCGCTCGGATTTCTGTTGTTTTCTGAATCGCTCAATCCCATTAAATGGATGAATCACTGGTTTATTTATGAGCGTGTAAATACCACCTATCAAGGCACCTTTTACCTGATCGAAGATCGACTGTCACAATTCCCGGAAGAACAGTGGCCAGAGGTTGTGACGAACATGGCCGATCAATTTGGCTATGAACTCTTCTTGTTTTCCGAAAAACAGGTTGAGGAGGGCGCGGAGCTCTCAAGTAAAGCGCGTTCTGTGCTGAGTGAGTCCATACGGGACGATTTATCTGCGATGGCACCCAATGACGTGATTTTGGTGATGGGGGACAGCGATGCTTTGGTAAAACGGCTGGCGGACTCTACCTGGTGGATTTATATGATGCTCGACGAGTCGGTGGGCTTGGACACTCTCAATCAAAGTAAGGGCACATTAAATCTGTTGCAGGATCGGTTTCAGCGCACCGAGTCGGAACATTGGCCGGAATTACTTAAAGAGCTGCAACCCGAATTTGGTTTTGAGCTGCGACTGGCACCGCTGAGTGATTTGTCCTTATCCGAAGATCTGCAATCGCAAATACTGTCATCCGGTGTGGCCTGGCAGCAGACAGAGCAGGCAATGACGGTTATTTACCAGCGCTTACCGGACCAACAGGGTCTTGCTAATCCACGTATTCTGGTGGCGGCGGACATCCCTTTGCCAGGGCCGGAAATCGGCATCTGGGTAATTGCGTTGGCGATTCTGGTTGGTGGTATCAGCGTCGGTATTTTTGTGTTTGTGGTGTTGTTGTGGCGTGAGTTAAACGCATTAAAAGCAGCGACTTCGGAGTTCGGAAAAGGTAATTTGCAACAACGGGCGCCGGTGAAGAAACGGTCAATGATTTCTGATTTGTCCGAAGCCTATAACCGCATGGCAGAACAAATAGAAACCATGGTGCAAAGCCAACGGGAATTGACCAATGCCATGGCTCATGACTTGCGTACGCCCTTATCCCGAATCAGCTTTGCCTTTGAAATGTTGGAACAAGAAGACGCCACACCGGAGGAGCGACAACGTTATCGGAAAAGCATTACTTCAGGGATTGATACGCTGGATCACTTGATTCAGCAAATTCTGGCGTTGTCCCGCTACAGTCGGGTGGCGGACATGACCCAGTTCCGTTCGGTCTGTTTTGCTGACATTCTGCAGCACGAAGTGGAACAGTGTCAGGACGCCCATCCGGACCTCTCCTTGGCGTTGGAGCTTGATCAGGCGCTTCGTCAAACGGAGCTTTGGATCGACCCCAGAGCCATGCAGCGGTTAGTGAATAATCTGTTATCTAATGCCTGTCGATTTGCACAAAGCCAGATCAGGGTGCGTTTATCCTTGGATCAAGCTAATTGTTTATTGATGGTGGAAGATGACGGGCCCGGCATTCCGGAGGAAGATCGTGACCGTGTCTTTGAACCCTTTAAACAGCTCAATAACGATCAGCGTGAAATGTCCAAGGAGCATGGTTTAGGGTTGGCGATTGTCCATCAGATTGTGCAATGGCACCAAGGGCAGGTTTGGGTTCAACAAAGTGACATGGGGGGTGCTCTGTTTTGTGTGCGCTGGCCTTTGCGCTCAGAGCGTCATTAACTTCTTGTCACAAACTGTCCAGTTGCTGGGGATGTCTTGTCCCAAAACGGCCACAGACCCTGAACTTGCTCTCTTGCATCATGACCTTGTGCTGACAACGACCTTCGTTGTCTTGAATGAACAAGGAGACAATCATGACGGAAATACATCACTCACAACACACTTATCCTGAAGAACTGCATTATCTCAAGACGACGCGCTTACCCCTGCCTTGGGTGTTGGCGCTGACGGGCTTATTGTCTGTTGGTGGCCACGTACAAGCGCAGGAAACTAATAGCCCGCACTCAGCAGGTAAGATGGCCGTGGCGGTGTCTGCCGGGAGCTTAGGGTTGGGAGTTACCGCTACCACAGCCACTGATTTTCACTTCAGACAGGGCGATCGGGTTCAGTGGCGGGCCATGATCAGTGGCATGAGTCTGGGGTTTGAAGACAGTAGCGTGGAAATCTCAGACATTGAATACGAAGATACCGACTACTCCATCAAGGCGCTGCAGCTGGGTCTGGATTGGTATCCGTTCACCTCTCAAGGTTGGACGGATGAAATCTTTTTCTCGGGTGGTGTCATGTATGTGGATTCGGACTTCTCAGCGAAAGCCGATATGGATAAACGCTTCATTGTCGGCAATACCACAGTGAATAAAGGCGATATCGAATCCTTTGAGCAAGAAACCGAATCGAGTGGAGTATTGCCGTATGTAAGCCTGGGCTGGGGAAATCGCATCAATGGCGAAACCGGCTTTGATTTCATGGTGGAACTGGGCGTGGCGTATCAGTTGTCGGACCCGGATGTTAAGTTGATCGTGGTTGATCCTAATGGCCATCTGAGTCAGGCCGATCTGGACAAGGAACAGGAAGAAATCAAAGATGACGCAGACGGATTACAGGCGTTTGGCACCTTAACGGTGGCGTATCATTTTTAATAAGAGATGGGGTTCAGCGTTTCTGATGTTCATCTGTTGTTAAAACGAAGAAGGCTCCGATGGGAGCCTTCTTCTGTATTCTTCGACCGTTCAGTCTCCATTAACTGCCATAGACTTGCGCCGGTAGCCAGGTGGCCAACTCTGGCCAGACAGCCAATCCAACCAACAACAATAACTGAATGATGATGAAGGGAATGACCCCTTTATACATGTCCGAAGTTTTGACCGACTTAGGGGCAACCCCTCGTAAGTAGAAGAGCGCAAAACCAAAGGGCGGTGTCAGGAAAGAGGTTTGCAAGTTGATCGCAATCATAATACCCAACCATACCGGGTCCAGCCCCATAGCCAATAGGATAGGCGCGACAATGGGCACCACTACGAAGGTGATTTCGATGAAATCGAGAATGAAGCCCAATAAGAAGATCACCAGCATCACCACCAGCATGGCGCCGACCGGGCCACCTGGAATGTCACTGAAGACCGATTGAATCAACTCTTCTCCGCCAAAGCCTCGGAACACCAACGAGAAGATGGCCGCACCGATAAAGATCATGAACACCATGCAGGTAACTTGAGTGGTCTGCTGGCAAACATCGCGCAGGGTTTCCAAATTCAGTTTTCTTCTGAGGGTCGCAAGTAAGGTTGCGCCAAAGGCACCTACGGCTGCCGCTTCGGTCGGGGTGGCGACACCGGCAATGATGGAGCCCAGTACCGCAATAATTAACAGAAGTGGCGGAATCAGTCCGAACAGAATGATTAACCCCAGATGGTCGTGTTTGTTCTGGGCGATCAATTCTTCACGTTTGACCGCTGGGGCAGCGTTGGGTTTGAACAGGGCCACCAGATAGATGTAAAGCCCATACATCAACACCAGAATCAGACCGGGGATAATAGCGCCGACAAAAAGGTCTCCAACGGATACGGTTTTCGGAGAAAAGATGCCCATGCTCAATTGCGCTTGTTGATAGGCGCTGGACAGCACATCGCCCAAAATAACCAAAGCAATGGACGGCGGGATGATTTGCCCCAGGGTGCCTGTGGCGCAAATAGCGCCCGTTGCCAGCTTAGGGCTGTAGCCTTGTTTAATCATGGTCGGCAGAGAAATCAGCCCCATGGTGACGACGGTTGCGCCAACAATCCCGGTGCTGGCCGCCATTAACATGCCTACCACGGTTACTGAGATACCCAAGCCCCCAGGCCAGCGGCCGAACAGAATCGACATGCTTTCCAGTAAGTCTTCAGCAATCTTGGACTTTTGCAGCATAACGCCCATAAAGACAAAGAAGGGCACCGCCATCAGCGTTTGGTTGCTCATCAAACCGAACAGACGGTTAGGAAGCGCTTCCAAAAAGGCCGGATCAAAGCTGCCTGTCAGAATACCTATCCCCGCGAAGAAGAGGGCGGTACCGCCGAGGGTGAAGGCCACCGGGAAACCGAGCATCAACACCAAACAAATGGTGAGGAACATAATCAGAGGCATCCATTCCATCAGTTGGCCTCCTCTGCTTTATGCTTTTGGAGGACTGCCAGACATCTGAAAATTTCAGCAATGCCTTGTAGTATCACAGTAACCACCATGCCGAGAATCAACGACTTCAACAGATAAACAAACGGCAGACCACCGGCTTCCTGGGATTGTTCTTTAATGGACCAGGAGAAACTGATGTATTCCCAACTGATGTAACCGATGAATCCCATCATTGGCAGCAATAGGAACACACAGCCAAACAGATTCACCAAGGCCTGTTTTTTCGGGGGCATGGCCCGGTAGAGGATGTCCACCCGGACGTGTTCATTGGCTTTAAAGGTATAACCGGCGCCTAACAGGAAAACCAGCGCGTGCAAGTAGAGCACCGATTCTTGAAGGAAGATAAGATTGAAACTAAATACGTAGCGTAAGACGACCAGGGTGAACATCAGTAGCGTCATCACCAGAGTGAGCCAGGATACCGCTCTGCCTACACGTTCTGTGATTGACGACAGCCGTGAATGCAGGGCTGTGAAGACTTCGTGCATGTTTGAATCCAGTGGAGTGTTTGTTTACAGGTTAGGTAGATAGAACTTTTTTAGGGGCATTATAGAGAAGCCGTTGGGGAAGTGACAGTTATGCGCTTTTTCGGGGACAAGAATTGTCTAATAAATAATCATGGCAAATACGTCAAACTCGTCGATATTGTAACATTGCTGTCATAAAGCGCTTGTATCTTGACCGACATCGAAAAGTTAATGAACAAATACAAACTTAATCTACCTACTTATATTTGGAGAGTAGTTATGAAAATGAAGAAGGTTTTCGCAGCCGTTTCTCTATTCGCTGCTGCAACGTTCGGCGGTCAGGCTGTTGCTTCTGCTAAAGTAGATGCAGACATTCCTGTCTACAAAAAAACATCTGGCGTTTCTGGTAACTTCAGCTCAATGGGTTCTGACACACTTGCGAACCTAATGACGCTTTGGGCAGAAGACTTCAAGCGTTTCTATCCTAACGTAAATATTCAGATTCAGGCAGCGGGTTCTTCTACTGCACCCCCAGCGCTAACAGCGGGTACATCTAACTTCGGTCCTATGTCTCGTAAGATGAAAGACAAAGAAGTTGAAGCATTCGAGAAAAAATTCGGTTACAAGCCTACAGCTATTCCTGTAGCGATCGACGCATTGGCTGTTTATGTACATAAAGACAACCCGATCAAGGGCATGACCATCGCGCAAGTGGATGCGATCTTCTCTAACACTCGCAAGTGTAAAGGGCAGGAAGACATCACTAGCTGGGGTCAGGCTGGTTTGAATGGCGAGTGGACGAACCGTGATATCCAGTTGTTCGGTCGTAACTCTGCATCCGGTACGTACGGCTACTTCAAGAAGAAAGCGCTATGTAAAGGTGACTATAAGTCCAGCGTGAATGAGCAACCAGGTTCTTCTTCTGTAGTAACAGGTGTTTCTGAGTCTATTAACGGCATCGGTTACTCAGGTATTGGTTACAAGACTTCAAGCGTTCGTGCCATTCCTCTAGCTAAGAAGCCAGGTCAGCCGTTTGTTGAAGCGACACCAGACAACGCTGTAAACAAAACATACCCGCTTTCTCGCTTCTTGTACGTTTATGTGAACAAAGCGCCAAACAAGGCTTTGTCTCCAATGGAAGCTGAGTTCTTGAAGATGGTGCTTTCCAAGCAAGGTCAGGAGATCGTAATCAAAGACGGTTACATCCCGCTACCAAGCAAAGTTGTTGAGAAGACACTACAAAAAGTTGGCCTATAATCAATCGGTTATAAGCATCAAGAAAAGGGGAAGGAAACTTCCCCTTTTTTTTTAATCTACGCTGTAATATTTCTGTAACACAATTGACTTATTTTGGCTGCAATCAAACTTGGGGGCTTTTTAAGAGGTTCCCAGAGATTAGTAACTGTTACTTTATAAACCCCTGAGATGTATGCCCATGAGCTCAGCGAACCTTGATCTAAACTCTCCTGCTCTTGCGCGAAAGCGTAAGATTCGCAATTTAAAAGACAGAATTGCAACCCATGGAATTGGGGTTGGCGGTATCAGTGTGATTGTTACCATCATGCTGATTTTCTTATATCTGCTGTATGAAGTGGCTCCGATGTTCAAATCGGCGTCTATCGAGCAAGTGGCTCAATACCCGGTTCCTGCGTTGTCAGAACTGGACAGCAGTTCTCGCACTGTGTATCTGGCGACCGAGGAGCAAGCCGAGATTGGCTTCCGCGTGACCGCTGCTGGTAATGGTATTTTCTTTGACCTGAAAAGCGGTGACATCATCGAAACGGTTGAGCTGTTGGCGGATGTGGACAGTAACGTCAGTTATGTGACAGAAGGTCGTATTGGCAGCCGGGTGATCGTATTGGGTCTTGAGAATGGCCAGGCGCTGATTTTCCGTCATAAGTATCGTGCCGAGTACGACAAAGACGGCAAGCGTACTTTGATTCCACAGATTGATTATCCGTATGGTGAAGAGGCCATTGAGCTTCTGGATGAGCCTATTGTATCTCTGGCGATGAACGAAGATGACGAGAACATGCTGGTCGCGGCTTCGGGCAATTCCGCTACCGTTCAGTTGGTTCACTTTGCGAAAGAAGAAGACATCTTTGGTGATGGTTTTGAATTAGAGCGTTATGACGCACCTGCGTTTGATTTGTCACAGCGTGCCGATTACCTGGTGATTGATGCGGAGATGAGCTGGTTGTTCGCTGCTAACCGTTCAGGCGTTGTGGAGCGATTCAGTGTCTCCGATGTGGACGAGGTAGAAGCCTTTCCAAGCCAGCGCATCATTGCTAAAAAAGAAAGTTTGACTCAGTTCCGTACCTTGTTGGGTGGCATCTCGGTATTGGTGTCTGACACCTCGGGTAAAACCGCACAATGGTTTATGGCTCGCAATCAAGACGGCGAGTATGAATTTATGGAAGTGCGCTCCTTCCATGCAGAAGACTCCGCAGAAGGCATTGACCTGATAGCAGTTGAAGAACGTCGTAAAGGGTTTTACACCTTGAATAACGACGGCATCCTGAATATTTATAACACCACGGCACACAGGAGTTTGTTAGAAGAGCAGATTCTTGAGCAAGACGCAGACTTTATGACAGTGGCTCCGCGTGCCGATGCCTTTATCGTACAGTCGGGTAATTCGTTGACGGTCTGGGATGTGGAAAACAAGCATCCGGAAGTGTCATGGAGCTCTTTGTGGAATGAAGTGTGGTATGAAAACTACGATGAGCCGGATTACATTTGGCAGTCATCTGCAGCCACCAATGACTTCGAACCTAAAATGAGCCTGACGCCGCTGGCGTTCGGTACCATCAAGGCTGCATTGTATGCCATGTTGTTTGCTATTCCTTTAGCCATCTGTGGCGCGATTTACACGGCCTATTTCATGGCTCCTGAATGGCGTCGTAAAGTAAAACCTGTCATTGAATTGATGGAAGCCCTGCCGACCGTAATTATTGGTTTCCTGGCGGGCTTGTTCCTGGCTCCGTTTATTGAAGCTAACTTACCGGGCGTATTCACCATTCTGATTGTATTGCCTGTGGGTATCCTGCTGTTTGGTTTTACCTGGGCAAACTTGCCAAAAGCCATTCGCCATCGTGTACCGGATGGTTGGGATGCTGCGCTGTTGATTCCGGTGTTGTTATTCCTGGTGTGGTTGAGCATGACTATGGCGACACCGATTGAGCAGAGCTTCTTCGGTGGCGATATGCGTACCTGGATTTCAAATGACCTGGGCATCAACTTCGACCAACGTAATGCCTTGGTTGTGGGTATCGCGATGGGCTTTGCGGTGATTCCTTCAATCTTCTCGATCGCTGAAGACGCCATTTTCAGTGTACCTAAGCATTTGAGCCACGGTTCGTTGGCTTTGGGTGCAACCCCATGGCAAACACTGGTTCGTGTGGTGATGCCGACGGCCAGTCCGGGTATTTTCTCTGCAGTGATGATCGGTATGGGTCGTGCTGTGGGTGAAACCATGATTGTATTAATGGCGACTGGTAATACGCCAGTGATGGATTGGAACATCTTTGAAGGCATGCGCACCCTGTCGGCTAACATCGCCGTAGAGGTGGCTGAGTCTGAAGTACACAGTACTCACTACCGTGTTCTGTTCCTGGCGGCCTTCGTACTCTTTATGTTTACCTTCGTGGTCAACACGGTGGCTGAGCTTATTCGTCAACGTCTACGTAACAAATACGGTTCGCTGTAAACCGGTCGTTTGGATAAAGGTATTAAAAGATGAACGTATCAGTAAAAGATTGGTTTAAAAGCGGCGCCCCTTGGGTGTGGTTGAACGCAGGTGCTGTGTCACTGTGTGTGATCATGGTAATCGGCTTGCTGGGCTTGATTGCAGTGCGCGGTTTAGGACATTTCTGGCCAAGTAATGTCTATGTTACCGAGTTTGAAAACAGAGCAGGTGAAGCACGTACTATTTTGGGTGAAATCACCGACGAAAAAATGGTATCGGCGACTCAGCTGACCTCTGCGGGTTACCAGGTACCTGACAACATGGAGTACATCCCGCGTCAGTTGCTGAAAGTGGGTAACCGTGATGTTTATGGTCAGGATTTCCAATGGGTTCTAGGGACCAGTATCAACAGCCAGCATTCACCTGAAAATATGATTGTGCTGGAACGTCGTGAGTGGGGTAACTTCTACGGTACTCTAAAATCTGTAAAACAAGCTGGAGAGGTCATCGCTTCCACAGAGAAAGATGGCTTTGAGGCAACCTGGGAAGAGCTGCAACAACGCATTGAACGTGCATTAGCAATCCAGGAGGACATTCACGACATTGAAACCGGTGCTATTGGTTCTATCAACTATGGTCTTGAGCGTATCCGTTTGAAAGAGCGGGGACTTGAGCTGCAAGGTGATATGGACCCGATCAAACTTCAGGTTTTGGCTGAAGAGCGCGCCGAACTGGATGCTGAATACGATGTTCTGAAAGAAGAGTTAAATGCACTGTATCAGCAGGCACAGCGTGATCAAGTTGTGGTAGAAACCATTCAGGGCAATCAAATTGAAATGGCTCTGAGCAAGGTGGTGCTTGCTTATGCACCAAATAACATGGGCGTGTTTGACAAAATCGGTCACTATTTCGGCAAACTGGGTGAGTTCTTGTTGGACGACCCTCGTGAAGCCAATACCGAAGGTGGGATTTATCCGGCAATCTTTGGTACGGTGATGATGGTGCTGTTGATGTCCATTATGGTGACGCCATTTGGAGTGGTTGCGGCCGTCTACCTTCGTGAATACGCCAAGCAAGGCACGGTGACCCGGGTTATTCGTATTGCGGTGAACAACCTGGCTGGTGTCCCGTCAATCGTATACGGTGTGTTTGGTCTGGGCTTCTTTATTTACTTCCTTGGCGGCTCTATCGATCAATTGTTCTATCCTGAGGCCTTACCTGCACCAACCTTTGGTACACCGGGTTTGCTTTGGGCATCGTTAACCCTGGCCATTCTGACGGTACCTGTGGTTATTGTTGCGACGGAAGAAGGTTTGTCCCGTATTCCGCGTGCGGTACGTGAAGGCAGTCTGGCGTTAGGTGCGACCAAATTTGAAACCTTGTGGAAGGTGGTGTTACCAATGTCTAGCCCGGCCATTATGACCGGTGTGATTCTGGCAATCGCTCGTGCGGCGGGTGAAGTGGCTCCGTTGATGTTGGTAGGTGTTGTGAAGTTAGCTCCGTCACTGCCTTTGGATGGTAACTTCCCGTTCCTTCACCTGGATCGGAAATTCATGCACCTGGGCTTCCATATTTATGACGTAGGCTTCCAAAGTCCGAACGTTGAAGCAGCGCGTCCGTTGGTGTACGCAACGGCCTTGTTATTGGTAGTGGTTATCGCCGTATTAAACCTGGCAGCGGTAGCGATTCGAAATAACCTGCGTGAGAAATACAAATCGTTGGAGCATTAATCACCATTCGCCGGATCAGCGGCGTGCTCCAACATCAAGCAAAGAATGTAAAGAATTAACAGCTTAGTTAGGTAATAGCTATGACAGACCAAATGAACAACGAAACACCAACGCACGCAGTTGATATTTCAGCGTTGGGCCGTGATACGGAACAGCGGGATTTGGCCAAGGAAGAAATGTGCCTGGAAGTAAAAGACCTCCAGTTATATTACGGTGAAAAACGTGCCTTGCATGGCATTAACATGAAGATTCCTAAAAACCGGGTGACGGCGTTTATTGGTCCGTCGGGCTGTGGTAAATCGACGTTGTTGCGTTGTTTTAACCGCATGAACGATCTGGTCGATATTTGTCGTATCGAGGGGCAGATCATGCTGGATAACCAGAACATCTATGAGCGTGCAGTCGATGTGACTGAGTTGCGTCGTCGTGTCGGCATGGTGTTCCAGAAGCCTAATCCGTTCCCGAAAAGCATTTATGAAAACGTAGCTTATGGCTTGCGTATTCAGGGCATCAATAACCGTCGCGTGCTAGACGAAGTGGTTGAAAGCTCGCTGCGTGGTGCGGCGCTATGGGACGAAGTAAAAGACCGTCTGCATGACAGTGCGTTGGGTATGTCTGGTGGTCAGCAGCAGCGTCTGGTGATCGCACGTACCATTGCGGTGAAACCGGACGTTTTGTTGCTGGATGAACCGGCATCAGCGCTTGACCCGATTTCGACCTTAAAAATTGAAGAACTGATCAATGAACTGAAAGATCAGTACACCATTGTGATCGTAACCCACAACATGCAACAGGCGGCGCGTGTGTCCGATTATACTGCCTTCATGTACATGGGTGACCTGATTGAATTTGGTGATACTAACCAGATCTTTACCAACCCGGGTAAAAAGCAAACCGAAGACTATATTACCGGCCGTTACGGTTAAGTAGTTCCTTAGTCGCAGGGTAAGTTTATGAAGCGCGTCATAGAATTGCGCTTCTGACATATAAATTTCATACAGCAGCTTGTAGAAGCGTCTATTCTTAAAATGTATATACAAAAGATAGATTAGGATAGGACGCTTACTACGTGGTGGAAAGATAATGGATACGATTAAAGACGCACATACGCATCACATTTCACAGCAGTTTAACGAAGAGCTGGAAGGCGTTAAAAAAAGCATGTTGGAGATGGGCGGCCTGGTTGAGAAGCAGGTACGTGATGCGATCCGTTCATTGATTAATGCCGATGTACAGTTGGCAGAACTGGTTCGTGAACGCGATGAGCTAGTGAATAACATGGAAGTCACTATCGATAAGGAATGTACGCAAATTCTGGCTAAGCGCCAGCCAGCGGCCAGTGACCTTCGTTTGGTATTGGCGGTGTCCAAGTGCATCAGTGATTTGGAGCGCATTGGCGATGAAGCCTCTAAGATTGCCCGCTTAGCGATTGAGTTGAGTGATCAAGGCGATTCCCAGCAGGGCTTTGTTGAAGTTCGTCACATTGGTGATGAAGTGTCGTCGATGATTCAGCAAGCGTTGACCGCCTTTGCCCGCCTGGATGTGGACTCGGCGCTTAAGGTTGCCCATGAAGACCGTACCGTGGACATGGAGTATCGCAGTACGGTTCGTGAGCTGATCACATACATGATGGAAGACCCGCGCAGTATTTCCCGTGTGCTAAACATTATCTGGTGTTTACGTGCATTGGAGCGTGTCGGTGATCATGCTATGAACATTGGCGAGTACGTGATTTATCTCGCCAAAGGCCTGGACGTTCGCCATATGGACGTTGATCAGGTGGCGGATCATCTGGAGTCGGTTGAGAAATAGACCGTCTTGAGATTCCTTGAAAGAAGCCGCAGAATACTGCGGCTTTTTTGTGTTTTCTTTGAACGCTTTTGATGGTTGGGCTGGTTCACCGGAGGTGTTCGATCCCAATATTGGCGAACATGCTTTTCTTTCTGATATGTATATGGCCGACACGAGTATAGCCGACACTTAGTAAGCCTGGTAAAAGGAGTCATCATGGAATGGGTATTGGCAATAAATTCAGAGCTGTCTGATTGGTTCTGGGGGCACAGACAGTTGTTGATCACCTCTTGGGTGGCGGTGCTGTTGGTGGTGTATGGTGGTTCGTTAAATGCCCTGGTGCGCCGTGTGATGCAGCCCTATCACTTCTTAATACGGATGATAGCTTTCATCTTGTTATGCACTTTTGGTTATGGTGCATTGGCGGTGTACGGTCAATTAGGGATTAATTTCGGGTTATTACACCTGAGCAAAGACTGGTTTGCCAGCATAGTGATAGTGACCTATCTGATTTTGAGCCTTCTGGCAGAGCGTAAACGTCATACCTGATTAGGCAATTGAGTTTAGCAGGGTATGTAAGGGACTGAGTATCTTGATTGCTATGGTGCCCGAGAGGGGCAGAATAAAGAAAAAGAGTATTCGGTGACAAACGTCACCGATCTCTTATGTTAGGCGACACCACTAAGTATCGTTATAGTTGTGTGGTGCTGTTCCATTGGGTCTTTCCATGACCTTGTCGCCAGAGTTGCATCCTGCATGACGTTTCTTCCGTGAACATGCTGGCGGGGCTTCCTCTGCCAAATTCCATTTAATGCTTAAACTAAAGCGTATCCTTTTCGAGTAAGCTATCCGTGTCTTACCCATCAACGTCCTGTCGATAGGTATAATTTAAAAGGTTTCGTATGACAGATTTGTGACCTAATTCCGGGTTTGTAATAGTAATAAAGGCTTAGTTTTTAAAGTCGTTATAAATCAATAAGTTAGCTATCTTGATGAGAATTACTTTCAGAAATGTCGGTAGTGATCTATGGATAATGTCTTACACGACTGACTTGGTAAGATTGGCTGAATGGTCTATGAAAGCGCATTTAGGCTTTAAATGCGGTGGTTTTATTCATATAAAGATCAGTAATGAGATTAATTATTAAGGCAGATTATGCTTGCTTCATTAAAACGTGCGTTTACTTTATTGATCAGTTCAGAACTTCGTTGGTATGTGCTGGGCCCTCTGATGATCAACATTACGGTCTTTGTCGCCTTGGGGGTCTACATTTTCAGCTGGATTCCTGAATGGATAACAGCGGCGCAAGGCTACTTTCCTGATTGGCTGTCCTGGTTAAGTTGGTTAATCGGGCCTTTGGTGGTGTTTGGTGTGGTGGTGCTCGGGGTGTCTACCTTTAATATTATCGGGAACATTATTGCTGCACCATTGAATGCATTTCTCAGTGAGAAAGTAGAGAAAATTGAACTGGGTGATCGATATGAAGCGCCTGCGGAGAGAACCATAGCGGAGGAAGTGGTTCATGCGATCATACGTGAATTCCGAAAGCTACTGTATTACTTACCCAGATTTTTAGTGTTATTGATCATTTCTTTTGTGCCCGGGGTGAATCTGGTTGCGCCTTTCCTGTGGTTTGCTTTTGGTGCCTGGTTGATGGCCTTTCAATATTTTGATTACCCCTTGGATAACCGTCGTTACGATTTCTCAGCCAGCCGAACCTGGATTCACTCGAAGCCGGTACGATCAATATCCTTCGGCAGTGTCACCAGTGTGCTGTTTATGATTCCGGGTGTGAATCTGTTTATGATGCCATTGTGTGTGGTCTGGGCCACCTTAATCTGGGTAGATGAACAGGCATCAACAGGCCATTAGATATGCGTACTATATTAGAAGGTTGAAATGTAGAGCGTAGGAAAAAGTGCTGAAAAGTTAGTGTGTTAAAAAGTAAAGAAGAGTGATTTGAGAAAACAGGAGAGTGGGAAAAGGGGGATAAGTAAGCTGCTGATATGACAATAAACATTCCTTAACGCTCATTATCATATCAGCTACCGCATTCCTTCTGCGATCAGCATCCTGCCGATACCATCCGTACTTCAAGAGACCGATCCTTCGATCTTAGGATGTGTCTTCAGGCAGACATAAACACCGTCCGGTGTGCATCGTTCCTTGTTATTATTCTTTGCTATCCATACCTGACTCTACCTTGAGTCTGTATCGTTCCTTGATACGTCCTTGTTAAGCAATGTCCTTGCTAAACCCTATCCTAGGGTTGTTCCTTAAACGTCCTTTTAATGTGGTCTGTTTCCAAATCCCTGACCACGAGAGAAATAATATCAGTTCGCTGATGCTTTAGAAGTAGCTGAAGCCGAAATCTTCTCTGGATGGAAAATGAGCATAAAAAATAAAATCTTTTTATATCAGTAAGTTAAGTATTTTTAGCTTGTATTATTCTTTGATGTTGTCGGCTAATTAAGAGTAATTTCTTACTTTCATGTAGGAAAATGCTTACATTGGTATCGAGCTATCTCTGGTGACTGTATGAAAATCATACAGTTAGGTATTGAAGTTAATGTGCATTGATGGCTGTTTTTTGAGCAGGGATAGTCATTTTTTGAACACAGAGAGCAATAAATGGGGGTGATTTGGCCAATTCAATGTGGTTGAAGCTCAAGTATAGTGTTCTTTGGATGTGGAGGAGGATCTATGAGTTTATCGAAAGAAGAAGTAATCGAAATCTTCTCAAAAGGGTTTCCCGAGAGTAAGTCGGTGATTGAGGATGTAGGAGAAAATACCGCTGTGATGCGATTACCGGCCAACGCCAAACATCTTCGGCCGGGTGCGACCGTTTCGGGGCCCGCCATGATGACCCTGACAGATGCAGTGATGTGGGTCGCCATCATTGCTCAAAAAGGAATGCAAGGATTTCACAGTGTCACCTCAAGCTTAAGTATTAATTTCTTAAATAGGCCAAAGCATGGGGATTTGATTGCCAAAGCGGAGATTATCAAATTGGGTAAACGCTTGGTGGTAGGTGAGGTACGTTTGTACAGTGAAGGGGAAAGCGCGCCGGTGGCGTTTTCAACGGTGACTTATGCAATTCCTCATAGCGAGAAACCGTAGGCTTATCGAAGAGTTGCCGGGGTTTCTCATGTTACAAACTATGTACAGGGGTGAGGGATTGTTAATCTCTGCTTTTCATCACATCTTTTAAGGCTATATTTAGAGTAAGTTTATCGCCATACCTAATCGGTGACTCAAATAGGCCCTGCTGAGAAAGCAACATGAATGATGAGCAATCCCACAACAATGAAGACCTGATATGGAACCTTGATGACTTCGCCAAGCAACAGTTGGCGAAGCAATTTGCGATGTTGTTTGAAAATCGCTTATGCGTTTATTCGGAATCGGTGGAGCAGCTGTATACCAACTACTCAATGAATTTTCCCTCAGACAATAACTCCAAAATGGTCGTGCTACCCAATCCCTATGCCTACCACGACACCATCAGCCATATTAATAGTGAGGCTATCAAGCCTACCGGGATAGTGGTGTTGCCCGGTGAGTTAATTGGCAAGAACGGTTTGCATGTCACCGTGTTGGTTAAGAACAAGCATGTCAGCAGTAAACCTGTGCCCTTTAAGAAAGCCATTGCTCATGTCGTCAACAGTCATAAAAAAGTAGGGGATACCTTTTTACCTGTATTGGTAAAAGGGGATCTCAGGGAATTTAATCAGAAATTGCCCTACATGCATTTGCACCGTATTCGCCCGGAGTATTTGGCAAAGCTGTCGGAGTTTGATCGTTCTGATATTCAACGTGTCGTCTCAGACAAGCTAAAACGCTTGTATGTGGATTCCGACAAAGTGGTACTGAAAGCGGCCTGATTTGCCTCAGGTGTTTCTTGGATGATCTTAATTCAGGGTGGGTAGAGTAGGCAGTCTTAGGATTGAGGGGCCAAATTGCCGACAGCAGTGCACCATCGGCAATCGGTATCGGCAATTAGTAGCGCGCTCATCGCGCGACCTATTGATTAGCCGACTTTTGATTTCAGCTCTTCGATGCGGTCGATGTAGGTTTGCATCGCTTGCTCTGAAGATTGACCTTTCAGTTTTTCCCAAGCGTTCCATTTAGCGCGACCAACGAAATCTGTCATACCAGGCTTTTTACCATTCACATCACCTTCTGACGCTTGCTTGAACAAAGCGTATAGCTCAAGTTTCAGGTCGTTAGATGGCTTGAAATCACCTTCAGCGGTCTGTACGTAGTTAACTGCGGCTTCGAACGTCGCTTTCAAATCAGACATTTTTTTCTCCTAGTAGTTATTATCCAAGGCACTGCTCCGGCGGGTCGAAGCCAGTGTCAATCACATCCAACGGTACTCGTAAAGGTCACTTGTTTGTTAGATAGGGTCAACATTTTAGCCAGACACAGCGCACTTGCAATGACTTAAACGGTCAAGGCTGGGAATAGCAGCCATTCCTTCTCTGTAAATTGATTCCATAGAATTGAACAATTGTTTAATAAAAAGGGATGGAGTGGCATAAAGAGATGTCCGATGTGCCTGAGGTGAGTGAAATGACGTCATTTGTCGCTTGGCTGTCACAATTTGTCCTCAGGATGTCGCCTGATTTGTACATAAAATGAACGGGCTTATAAAAATAAAAAAGGAAGCAAACTTATGGCTCTCAGGCGATTACTCCTTGTGATTGGATTCATGCTCAGCCCGCTGGTATCAGCGGAGAGTTACATCTATCTGACTAACAACACTATGGACACCTTGTCCATTCAGACTCAACAAACTGGCCACAATAACATCACCCATGGTGATCAGTGGCAACAATTGGCGACGGAAGTCCCGCCGCTTGGCACCGTTAAGTTCTTACGTTTTAACCGCGATCAGGGCATCAAGTGGGGGAAGGATTACTACTTCACAACCACAGTTTCAGGTGGTGGTGAGCAGTACACGTTAAGACAAAAGCTGCAAGGTACTATGACCTTCTCGAAAATGTGGTTATCGGCAGAGAGTGACCCTTGGTACTACGATCGTGAAATTCATAAGATTCGAGTGAATAACCAAGGTACTGGTACTGATTTGGCGTTTAAGTCTGAAGTGGCCCGTATTTCCGGTGATGATATCCGTTATGTGATCCACAAAAACTTTGAAGTGGAAACGACAGCAGATTACAGCAACCAGCTGAAAGTTCTGAACTACAACACTTGGGCTTTGTTGCCGGGCATCATTGCTAAAAATACCGGTGACCGCTTGGAGACCATTGCAGAGTATGTCAAAGGCTACGACGTTGTGGTTTTCCAGGAAGTGTTTGATCCGGTACTAACGGCTCAATTCCGTTCTGCCATTCGCTCTGAGTACCCATTCCAGACGGATATTCCCTGGAAATTCGGAAAAATCCTTAATGGTGGTTCATTCATCGCTAGCCGTTGGCCGATCGTAGCTCAGGACAGCCAGGTGTATGATGCTTGCCGTAAAGATGGTTGTCTGGCTGCGAAAGGGATTAACTACGCGCAGATTGTTAAGGGCAGCAACAACTACCATATCTTTGGTACGCATACTCATGCATATACAGGTGCAGAAGACATTGCTGTGCGTTTCCAGCATTTAGCGCAATACAAAGCGTTTGTTGATAGCAAGCAGATTCCTGCCTATGAACCTGTGATCATGTCGGGTGATTTCAATGTGGATAAGGTGAACTATCCGGCTGAACATCAGGACTTCCTGACGGTATTGAATGCGACAGAGCCTCAAGCTATTGGTGAGTATGAGTACTCCTACGCTGGCCCCGTTAATGTCTATGCCGATAATGAATACAACGAATACCTGGATTATGTGCTGTACTCCAACGAGCATTTGGCTCCGTTTTATTCAACGAACAAGCTATTAACGCCTCGTAGTATTGAAGCGAAGCATTGGGGATCTTGGGATCTATCTGATCATTTCCCTGTGGCAGGCGAATTTGAATTCCCGTTGCCGAGCGAGTACGTAGGCCCTTAAATACCCTTTTTCTCTTACTTACGTCACCCTAACGGCTGCTGTCTCCGGACAGCGGCCGTTTTTAATGGAATTAAAAGCTCACCACCTGGTTTCTGCCGTTCTTTTTGGCCCGATAGAGCGCTTTGTCGGCCCGATCAATCAAGGTTGATACATCGTCCTCAAAGTTCGCAAAGGATAAACCGAATGACGCAGTGACTTTCGAAATAGGTGCGCCGGAACGTTTGTCTTTTAAGGTGAGTGACGCGATCTTCTTTAAGGTGTTTTCGGCCAGAATCTTGGCTTCCCGCATGGAGGTTTTAGGCATCAGAATGCAGAACTCCTCGCCTCCGAATCGGCAGGGAATGTGGTCGGTGTCCAGGCAACTTTCCGCCAGGATTCGTGCAATGGCTTTAAGTACCTGATCACCCATTAGATGACCATAGTTGTCGTTGAAGCCTTTAAAGTGATCCACGTCGATTAACATCAAGGCCAGGGTGTCACTCTTGCTGCGGTTTGAAATGGCCGAGGAGAGACTGACATCAAAGTAGCGACGGTTGAATAATTGAGTTAGAGCATCTTTCTCTGCAGCGGCACGTGCTTCTTTGAGTTCTTCTTTTAGACGATCAATTTCCTGTTGGGCATTGTTCAGTACTTGCCGAAATTCCTGCGTCGTTTGACTGACTTCCCGTGTTTTTCGGGCAATGGTATTGATGACCTCGTGCAGCGTGTCTCGGGTATCCGACTGGTTTAACTGTTTTAGCGATCTCAATAACTGCTTTTCGAGATCGCCAGTGCTTTCCTGGGTTTTACTGGCGGACTCACTGACGCTGCTCATTACCGATTGATAGCCGTCTTCCAGCTTTTGGTCCACCGTTAATAAGTCATTGATGATGTGTTTTTTAAAGAGTTCCAGGCTTTGTTCCGGCGAGAGATTGCCCTGCGTCTTTAACAATTGTTGCAGTTCCCGCGTGAGTGGTTTGTGGCTACCGGCAATATGTGCGTACCATAAACTGTAGTTATAGGGGTTTACCGGTGCATGATGTTGGGCCATATCTGGTACGGCGGTTTTTAGGATCTTGGCGGCGTCTTGGATTGATTCAGAAAACTTCATAACGTCTGGCAATTAATAGAAAAGAAAGAATCGCGCAAAGCGAGTAAACTAAGTGTAGTCAAACTTGGTTGACTCTTGATTAGAAAATTACATCACAATGGAGGCGGTACGTGGCCCGATTAACCCTCGATTTGCCTGAACACTTTGTATTTCAGTGTCAGCAAGTGGTCCGAGTGACGGATTTGAACTATGCCAATCATCTTGGAAACGATGCCATGATTTCTTTATTGCATGAGGCACGTTGTCAGTTTCTGGCGCATTTTGGTTTTTCTGAGTCTGATATTGATGGCTTGGGTCTGATGGTCACGGATCTGGCTACTATCTACAAGGCCGAGTGTTTTGCCGGTGAAACGCTCACCTTCGAGGTGGGTGTCATGGACTTCAATAAATACGGATGTGATGTGATTTACCGCGTTACCAAGAATGAGGGTGAGACTCTGGTGGCTCAGGCTAAAAATGGCGTGGTGTTTTTTGATTATCGTTTACGTAGGCTTGCTCTCGTCCCTAATAAATTTTCTACTGCGTTTGAGTAGCTTGAGACTTTCGGTTAATTGACGATTTGAACTTAATAGCTCCCGGTTTACATTTAATAAAGTAGATGCTTCCAGTTCTGAAATGCCTTTGGTCAAGCTCTCGTTATAAAGTAATTGGCTAAAGGTATGATGCATTTGGTTGAAGCGATTGTAGGCATCACTCAAACTTTCCTCATCCAGTAATTCCGCCATTGTATGCCAGTTGATCATCTGTTGATAGAAGTGTTTTTCTATGGAGATGAGTTCATTCAGATAGCTTTTAATGGCCGTGTTATCAGGGTGTCTGAAGTTGCTTAGGTCTTCCCGAATGTCTTTAAGGTTTTTTGCTGAATAGACGGCGCTTCGGGCTGATTGTAATAAGCACATTAATTGGTTGGCTTGTGACTTTGTTAGTGATGAGTGCTGCAGTTCTCCTGCATATTCGACTAGCTCACCTTCCAGCCTCTTCAGTCTGTTGTATCGTTCAAGGTATTTGAGGCTTGGATCAAAGCTTTGTTCCAAATCTCGAATGGCTCCTTCTTTGATATCCAGCTGATGAGCATCAATTTTCAGATTTCGTAAGTTAACGGAACAGCTTTGTATGATTAGCCGTTGAACTTCCTTCTCCATGGCAATCAGCGCTTCTTCTGTCATGTTGCCAGGTACATTTTGTATGTATTTCCGTACTTCATCATCGTCCACAAAAAGGTGTTCCAGGTAGCCGCTAAAGCGTTTCAGTAGAGGTAAAAAGAGTAAAACACCCAGAAAATTAAACAGACTATGGAAGGCGACGAGGCTGTAAAGAGGGTCAGAAATATTAAGCCAGTGCATCAAGTTGGGTAGCAGTGGTAAAAGGAAGATAAAGGCTAAGAGATCTACTACTAGGTTGAATAACACATGTGACATGGCTACTTGTTTTTTGGTAATGCTGCCTTTTAGCGCTCCCAAAGCGGTGGTACTGGTGGTGCCCAGATCCGCGCCTATGATCAGTGCTGCTGCTGAGGGTAAATCTATAATATTGGCATTTAACGCACTCAAGGTAATCATCATGCTGGCTGAACTGGACTGAATGATCGCAGTAAATGCGGCTCCGGCCAGTAAATACATGAAAGGATGCCAACCCCTTAGGAATTCTATATCCAGATTAGTTGCTACCGATTCAATACTGGATTTCATCAGCTCCAAGCCGAATAGTAATAGCCCAAAGCCGAGTAAGGCTCGTCCGGCAAACTGTAGTTTGGATTCTTTGTCTGTGCTGACGGCAAGTAGACAACCAATACCAATGGTTGGCATGGCCAGGGCCGATAGGTTCATCTTGAAACCGATGGTAGTAACAATCCAGCCTGTAAAGGTAGTGCCAAGATTGGCACCGATGACTACGCCAATGGCGTTGTAGAGTGGAATCATGCCCGCGCCCACAAAGGCCAGCACCAAAAGACTGACCATGGATGAACTTTGAACTATGGCGGTGGTGATAATTCCACTTAACACACTGGTAATAGAATTATTGGTGGAGCGCTTCAGAAATTGCCTAAATGAATTGGTACTGAGCTTTTGAAGCGATTCTTCTAGCGTCATCATTCCGAACAAGAAGATGCCCAAGCCGGCAATTAAACTCCAAATATCTACTCCTTCCAGCACGTTCATATCCTTATGGTTGGTTTTGGTTCCGGCACTTGTGCCGATAATCAAAGTTTGGATGATTCTTAATCAGATTGCTTTGATATTTGTCATTAATTACATGTCTTGTATCGACGAGGTTCTGATGCTAACTTTACCTTTACGTTAACGTAAATTGAAAGTAATAACAGGCAGTGATGTATGAATGCAATGAAGACCTACTCGATCAGTGATTTGGCGGCAGAGTTTGATATTACGCCAAGAACCATCCGGTTCTATGAATCAGAGGGGTTGTTGAATCCCGAACGGGAAGGCCTGCGACGCATTTATCATCAAAAAGACTATGTGCTGCTGAAGTTGATTCTCAGAGGGAAGCGCCTGGGCTGGTCGTTGGCAGAAAGCCGGGCGTTGATTGAGTTGTACGACCCGAATCAGCAGAACCAGGAGCAATATCGGCAGGTGCTGGAGAAAATTGCCGAGAGCCGACATCGCCTGGAGCAACAACGAAGAGACATCGAATTATTGATGTTGGAATTGGATGAGCATCAGGCCCGAATTGAAAAGGCGCAGTCTGAAAAAACGGCCTAAGGCCTGAATCAGAAGCATTGCTCGTCCTGTAGCTAGGGAACCTCTGAATAAGTCCCTCTCTGCTCAGGCCTATAAGAGAAATGTCTATTTGAGGCGCGGTTTTGAAGGCATAACGGGTTACGTCAAAAAGCCGCAACAAAAAAGAGCCATTTCTCTTAAGGCCCCGAAGGGCGGGGCTTTAAAAACGTTAGAACTGGTAACCACGTTATGTGTTGAGCTTCTTGAAAGGGTCTCGGACTGAAGGTCTCGACATTCTCTACGAAGCTCGCCTTGTTCTGACGTTTTCGGGCTGACAAGGCTTCTAGCGCCCGCTGAGCTAGAGTGGACTTGTTCAGATGTTCCCTGGCGATCTAACAATAACAACAAGCGTTTAATGAACGTGAGGGCAAGCCATGAAAAGTCAGTTTACCGGTTTAAACTTTGGCTTAGGCGAGACGGTGGATTTACTGCGCGAGCAAGTGAATGAATTTGCAGCGCGTGAAATTGCACCCATCGCAGAACAAGTCGACAAGTCCAATGAATTTCCTAATGAGTTGTGGAAAAAGCTCGGAGATATGGGGTTGTTGGGGGTCACCGTTTCGGAAGAATACGGTGGCGCCAACATGGGCTATTTGGCTCACGCTGTAGCAATGGAAGAGATCAGCCGGGCTTCGGCTTCCGTTGCGCTGAGTTACGGCGCGTTTTCAAATCTCTGTGTCAATCAGATCTACCGCAACGGCAACGTGGAACAACGCGCTAAATACTTACCGAAACTGGTCGCAGGCGAATGGGTGGGTGCTTTGGCCATGAGCGAACCCAATGCCGGTTCCGACGTGGTGAGTATGAAATTGTCTGCCGAGGACAAAGGCGATCACTACCTGTTAAACGGCAGCAAGATGTGGATTACCAATGGTCCGGATGCCGACGTGCTGGTGGTATATGCCAAGACTGACAGTGCCAAAGGCCCTCATGGCATTACGGCGTTTATCATCGAGCGTGGCTTTGACGGCTTTTC
>JBFHTA010000023.1:0-23196 GCA_041590855.1 Pseudomonadales bacterium | reverse complement strand
GCGTCTAACGAATGTGAATAGTCACTCTCAGTCGATGCGCCATAAGCAGGTAATTCAATCAAAAAGCTGTCGCACATAAAGGCTTCAGCCATCGACTGCTGTAACGGTGCCAGCCAGTGCACAGGACAGCCCCAACCACCAATAATAAAGACGGCATCCGGCACGTGAGAGGTCTGCTGAGGCATCAATGTTAAACCTTCTTCAGCCGCTCAACCGCCAACGCCATTTGTTCAAGGTCCTCGTCGGTGAGTTGCTGATAACTGTCTGCCAAAGCGTCCAGAAGCTGATCCAATTGTTGGTCAGTATGCTCCGCAGATAAAGTAATTCTGAGACGGGATGTCCCTTCCGGCACGGTGGGAGGTCGAATCGCGGTCACCAGCAAGCCTCTCGTTTCCAACGCCTGACTGATACTCAATGCCAAAGCGGCATCCCCTATCAGTACCGGCTGAATAGGCGTATTCGATGGCATAATAGGGAAGCCTATCGCCTGTATCCCAGCCCTCAATCGGTCAATCAACTGCTTGAGTCGATCCCGTCGCCAGGATTCTTCGCGAATCAAAGCTAAGCTGGCCAAGCTGGCCGCCGCAACCGCAGGAGGCAATGCAGTAGTATAAATATAACTGCGCGCCTGCTGGATCAAAGTTTCCACCAGCACTTCTGAACCCGCAACGAAGGCGCCGAAGGTCCCGCAAGCTTTACCCAAGGTGCCCATGAGAACCGGTAATTGTGATTGTGACAACTGGAAGAATTCAGCCGCACCAGCACCAGTTTCACCTAACACACCAAATCCATGCGCATCGTCGATCATCAAGCAGGCGTTATTGGCTTCAGCCATCTCTGACAGGGTATCTAACGGTGCCAAATCCCCATCCATACTAAACACGGAATCGGTAACGATCAGCTTACGTTTTGATTCTGAGCAACTGGCTAACTGCCGCTCTAAACTGTCGATATCACAATGTCGGTAACGTTTAAATTTAGCGCCTGAAGCCAACCCCGCATCTATCAGCGAGGCATGATTCCACTTATCTTCCAAAACCGCATCGCCACGGCCGACCAACGCTGATATGGTGCCCTGATTTGCCATAAAACCGGTTGAAAACAAAACCGCACGTTCTCGGCCGGTAAACTCGGCCAATGCCAGTTCTAACTCATGATGAAGGTGACTGTGACCATTCACCAAATGTGATGCACCACTTCCTACGCCAAAGGCTTGAGCTGCGTCTATAAAAGCCTGTTTCACTGATGGGTGATTGGCTAACCCTAAATAATCATTACTGCAAAATGAAACCACAGCCTGCCCATCGATTGTTTGTTCCGGCTGTTGAGGCCCGTTAAGCAATCGACGAGAACGATACAAAGATTGGGATTTACGCAGGGTCAAAGAGTCAGCTAAGCCATCAAAGTCGGCCATAGACGCTCCTGAAAAAGCTACGGAAAGTTATTGGATCTCAAAAAAGTCCAAAGACGCCTTACACGGAGGCGTCGTAGAACATTTGATCCTGCTGCTGAGACTCAACGGCACTCAATAACGCCGCTTCCTGTGCCTCT
This sequence comes from Pseudomonadales bacterium, assembly GCA_041590855.1. Taxonomy (GTDB): domain Bacteria; phylum Pseudomonadota; class Gammaproteobacteria; order Pseudomonadales; family Litoribrevibacteraceae; genus Litoribrevibacter. The sequence continues at coordinate 21,645 of JBFHTA010000023.1, read as the reverse complement.
TCCGAGTGCTTCTCGCAACGACGTTCCGGGTTGATCCCTAAACGCTGGAACAACTTTTGGTCGTTTTCGGCACGCGGGTTAGCCGTTGTTAGCAATTTCTCGCCATAGAAAATGGAGTTTGCACCAGCAAAGAACGCCAAGGCTTGCATCTCATCGGTCATTTCTTCACGACCGGCCGATAAACGAACATGAGATTTCGGCATCATGATACGAGCCACCGCAATGGTGCGAATAAAATCGATTGGGTCCAGCTCTTCGTTTTCGGCAAACGGGGTTCCTTCAACACGCACCAACATATTGATCGGCACACTTTCAGGCTGCTGAGGCATGTTGGCCAATTGAATCAACATGCCTGCACGATCCAGTTCTGTCTCGCCCATGCCTAAAATACCACCGGAACATACTTTCATACCGGCTTTGCGCACGTTATCAATGGTATTCAAACGGTCAGCATAGGTACGCGTGGTAATAATGTTGCCATAGAACTCAGGCGAGGTATCCAGGTTATGGTTGTAATAATCCAAACCGGCATCCGCTAATTCCTGCGACTGGTCTTCGTCCAACATGCCCAGAGTCATACAGGTTTCCATGCCCATCTCTTTCACACCTTTAATCATTTGCACAACATAAGGCATGTCTTTTTTGGTTGGAGAACGCCAGGCTGCGCCCATACAAAAACGGGTGGACCCGATTTCTTTCGCCTTGCGGGCCTGCTCCAATACTTTCTCGACTTTCATCAACTTTTCTTTGTCGAGCTCCGTATTGTAATGACCACTTTGCGGGCAATATTTACAGTCTTCCGGACAGGCACCGGTTTTGATAGAAAGCAGGGTACTGACCTGAACTTCATTCGGATCAAAGTTCTGACGATGCACCGTTTGAGCATGAAACAGCAAATCATTAAATGGCATATCAAATAACGCCTGTACTTCTGTCGCTTCCCAATCGTGTCGAACTTGACCTAAATTCTGGAGATTCATATACCGCTCTCTTCCGATGTTAGATAGAAATGCCCGGTGATAACCTAAGGTTTTATTAAGGTAACGATAAAGGCAAATAATTGGCTGTCATATTAGTGAGTCTTGGCATCCTGTCAATAACAGCACCCAAAACAAGTTAACATCTGAACGAATAATGATCAAATGCAAACTCTGTTACTTACCCTTGGCCTCTCCCGACTCCCTGTATTGTCATCAGTGCACTTCGATGCTGCCGTTTATTACCCATTACTGTTCAGGCTGCGCCTTATCGACACCCGTGAATATCAACCGCTGTGGTCGATGCCAAAAAACGCCCTTTCATTTTGATCACGCCTTCAGCCTCTTGGAATACAAGTCACTCATCCGCCCATTGATTCATCAATTTAAATCCAATCAGCTGGTGAACCATAAACCGCTGCAACTCTGGCTCTTTTCGGCCTATTACCATCATTTACAATCGTCACTGCCCACAGTAATTGTGCCGATTCCCAGCAGTATCCCAAGCACCATTAAACGCGGACACATGCCGGCAATGCGATTAGCCGAACTATTGAGTGAGCTCAGTGGATTAGCCGTGTGCGCCAAAGCCTTCACCAAACATTGGATCACCCCGAACCAGAAACAAAAATCGAAACAATCCCGTCAGCAAGCCAATCAATTCAAGTTGCACGCCCAATATTTACCACAACCTCGGGAAGGCTTTCGGGTGCTTCTGATCGATGATGTCATGACAACAGGAGCGAGTGCCAATGAAGCCGCCAAAAAGTTGAAGAACGCTGGAATCGCTGCTGTTGACCTACTGACCATTGCCCGAACGCCACTGAACCACTAGACTGGGCATCCACTTAACGAACATGAGCACTGATTGTGACCGACACCGCGCAGCCTTCTGAGAACGCCATTGCACACCCCTATCAATCACTGACTCAGGACCTGATCATTGATCTGGTCGAATCTTTGGGCTTTTACTCGGATGGTCGTACCTTTCCACTGAACAGCTACGAAAATCGGGTCTATCAGGTCGGGATCGAAGATCAGTCCCCTTTAATCATCAAGGTCTATCGCCCTAATCGCTGGACGAGAGAACAAATCCAGGAAGAACACGACTTCACACTGGAATTAGCTGCAGCGGACATCAGTGTTGTCCCTCCCATGCAACTGAAAGGTCAAACCCTTCACGAACAGAGTGGTTTTCTGTTCTGCTTGTACGAGCGTCGCTCGGGCCGTCCTTTAGAGCTGGATCAACTGGATCAACTCTACGAAGTCGGCACACAACTGGGACGCATTCACAGTGTCGCAAAAAGTAAACCCTTTAAAGTTCGTCCGGAGCTAACCATTGAAACCTTCGGCTCGCAAAGTGTTGAAACAGTGCTCAACTCAGGCTTATTGCCGGGTTACTTGCTTGAGCCTTACCAAGTGTTAAGTAAACAGCTGTTGGAACTCATGCAGCAAACTTGGGACAGGCACGCGCCTGACAGCATTCGACTACAGGGAGATTTTCACCCGGGCAATATCCTGGTTCGTGATGAGCAAGCCTTGTTTGTCGATTTTGATGATTGTAGAACCGGGCCAGCCATTCAAGACATCTGGATGTTACTGTCCGGCGATCGTCACCAGCAAGAGGCCCAGTTATGTGAAATACGGGAAGGCTATGAAATGTTCTGTGAATTCCCAAGAAACCAAATGGGACTCATCGAAACCATGCGAACCCTTCGCCAGATGCATTACGCCGCCTGGTTGGCCAGTCGCTGGGACGACCCTGCATTCCCACATAACTTCCCCTGGTTTGGCCAAGAGCGCTATTGGTCGGAGCATTTACTGTCATTAAAAGAGCAATTGGCGGCTCTGCATGAACCGCCATTAACGCTGTTATAAGCGATGTTTACACTTAATGACTGACCGATTTAAGCGGTTCCTGCTTCACTTTGGGAACCCGACTTAATTGCCGATTCTTTCTCGCCTGCTCCACCACATCCAAGACAAACTTGGCTCGACGGCGCTCCGGGCTGGCAGTTCTAAAGGTATTACCTAACTGCTCAAATCTTAATTTTCGCTCGGAAAGAGGCATCAGCAATGCTTGCTTCACGGCATCTGCAATACCAAGAATATCCAACGGATGAACCACGATAGCACCAGGCAAGTCATTACCATCAAGCGCCAAACTGGACACCACCAACACCGCAGGGTCTTCCGGATTTTGTGCCCACCAGAAGTCACTATGATTACACGCGCTATAACATCCAAAACTTAAATCCACAAACACCCTGGCAGAACGAAATAGCAATTCCGGTGGACAATTCAATTTCTGACTAAACGCCATTCTGAAGGGCTTACGGGAATAAGAACGCCAGTGATCGTTGAGCTCATCCAAATCACACTTCCATCGTCGGGTCGCACTGCGCACTCGCTCCTCATTGATGGCAAACGGTGTTACCAATGAACCAAACACTATGTCCTTTGCTAACGCCGGATTATCTTTTAAAAATAATTCATACCCCTGGCAGCGGTTTGCCAAATTTGAAAACCATGCAGGGACATCAATAGACAAAACCAGCTTATCGCCCGGCGACATGCCAAAACAATCTTCCCCATGCCGATATCCCAAAGCATCTCTATCCACGAAGGCCATTGGTGCGTACGCCGCTGCTTTCAGGATCTGGTTGTCTTTTTTGAGCCGTTTATCCGCCAGCGTAATGGCCCCACGCAAATTGATCATGGCATCAACGAGGTTATGTATGTCTGCTTCCCGGGAAAAAGTCACCAGATCAAAATAAAATAGATCGTCCAGTAACTCCTCCGCAACTGGCAGGGTCTTAAAGACCTCTGAGCTACAAAAGGACGTGGGAAAAGAGATACCAATAGGCAAGTTAGGTTGCAGCTCTTTTAAATACCTGGCCAACGGAATCCAATGCGCATCATGCAACCACAGCACATCCCCTTCGCGATATAAAGAGGCCAACCCCTCTGCCAAGCCTTTATTCCATTTCCGGTAGGCAGCGTAGTGACGATAATTAAAACTAAAACCTTTTCTTAAATGATGAAAAAGAGGCAACAAGCACTCTTCAAAAAATAACTGGCTTAGCTCCAATTCTTCACATTGGTCCATATTAAGACCAATAAGTTGCGTTGCTGGATTCGGCGAACCGCCTTCCCGCTCTACGCACAGCCATACCCCATCCTCCACGTGCGAATGGATGCCGGCAACCTGCTTAGCGACCATCTCCCTGGAATCTGCCCCGCCATACCAGCTAAGGCTCAACATGCGACCAATCTTCACATTATCTCCCTTTTCTTAGGTAACCCCTAAAGAAAAACGCTTAACTTCATGATTCAAATAACTTTGTAGTATAGTTTATTTTTTGAACAGTCAAGCTAATCCCTGCAATCAAGATGAAACAACTTAATTCAAACCTTTGGCCCAGTCTTTTATAATGCTTCACTACTAATTTTAGATAGTGATCGAGGTTTCTAGGGATGTTAATTGTGGGTCTGACCGGCGGTATTGGCAGTGGAAAAAGCACCATCGCCCAATTTTTCAAAAAGCTGGGTGTACATGTGGTCGATGCCGATCAAAAATCAAGGGACGTGGTGGAACCGGGCCAGCCAGCATTGCAAGCCATTGCAGACCATTTCGGACCGGAACTGATACAGTCAGATGGCTCATTGGATCGCGCTCAGTTAAGAACCATAGTGTTCAATTCCGAAGAAAAGCGTCGTTGGCTGGAAGGGCTGCTGCATCCACTGATCAAGGAAGCCATTGCTAAAGATTTACACAGTGCCGAATCAGATTACGCCATCCTAGAAAGCCCACTGTTGTTTGAAACCGATCAGCACCTAATGACTCAAACCCACGTATTGGTCGATGTACCTGTTGAAACCCAGGTGGAGCGCACCTGCGCCCGCGACAACAATGATGCAGAACAAGTCAAAAAAATCATTGCCGCCCAAATGCCAAGAGCAGAAAAGCAGCAAAAGGCCGCGTTTATACTGGATAATAGTCGAGCACTGTCTGAAGTGGAGCATCAGGTTCAATCGCTCCATCAACAGTTTATCCAGCTTGCTCACAATATCGCCAAATAAACTATTAAACCTTTTTTGGAACGATTGAAATGACCCAACCCATCAAATTATTTAAGTGCCCAACCTGTAACGCGCCCACACAGTACGACACGGAAAAATTTCCGCATTTTCCGTTTTGTTGCGAACGTTGCAAGATGATTGATCTTGGCGCATGGGCCAAAGAAGAACATAAAATCGAAGGGGATCAGGAAGGGTTTGATGATATCTTCTCGGAAGAAGATACCTTCTGAAGTAATATATCCTCAACTTTCAAAGTCTCTACTTTCAAAGCCTTTTAATTAACCCGTACGTTGAACTATCGAGGACGTTGAAACGTTCTAATACCAGCAATGCCCTGAGCTCCGTAGGCTCGGGCTTTATCTAGATCACTCTGTCCAACGCCCCCTAATGCGTAAGCAGGCATGTGCGCCAATTCAGCCAGCGCCTGAAACCCGCCCCAATCCAGAACCTCTGCCCCCGGATGGGAAGGGGTCTGCAGTACCGGAGAAATAAAAATGAAATCCACCTCAAGAGCATTGGCCTGTTCTATCTCTTGTTCGTTGTGGCAGGAAGCCGACAACCAAAGCACATCCGGTCGCTCATCCAAAGACGCTAATTGCTCCGACGTTAAGTGACACATCAAGGGGTCGTTTTTCTGTAATACCCGAAAGCCTTTGTCCTTAAGCAGGCTCAACTGATCTACAAATTCGGTCTTGTTTGGATCGCGCACATAAATAGCCAGTTCATCAGGCGTATAGTGATTGTGAATGTTATCAATCTGATCTTTTGACAAAGGGTCTAAAATTGCAACTTGTGTTGGTAACAACAGGGCATTCAAAATGCCTTTATTGGCTGCAGGAAACGAGTATTGATGTAAGCGACTTTTAGGACACCATTCTACCGGCTGCCCTTCTTTACCATGTGGTTCACCATTAAACTTCGTCACCTTATGCACATCCAGCAACACATGTTTGTCAGGATAGCGGTACTTTACCGAAATCAAAGGCTCATGAGCGAGAACCTCCACACCCAGCTCCTCATGAATCTCTCGTTGCAACCCCTGAGTGATGGTTTCCCCCTCTTCAACCTTTCCACCGGGAAACTCCCACAGCCCACCTTGATGTTGATGATCTGCCCTTTGTGCAATACAGACATCACCATTACTGCGTTCAATTACTGCGACTGCTACATGTACCAACTTCATTCAATTCTCACTACGGCTCTACAACGGACGATTCCCGACGCCATGCGTTAATGCGCTCTATCCGAACATCAACCCCTGGATGGGTGGATAGATATTCCAAATACTCTTTGGATTGATCGTCACTTTTATGCGTTAGTTTACTGTTTTCTTCGTCTTTCCCGACAGATTGCTCGGTCAGAAGCATCAGCATCCGGGCAAAGGCTTGTTTGTCCATCCCCTGCTGATCCATAAATTGCAACGCATATTCATCTGCTTCATGTTCAAAATCTCTAGAATAGCCCAACTCTATGAGAAGCGCAGGCAAATAGGCCACAACAGAGCTAACGCTCGACACATCACCTGCAAATACCATAAGCATAGAAGCCAATCCGGCTTGCTGCAGAACCCGTCTCAATGCATGTTTATGTTCTAAGTGCCCCACCTCATGTGCTAACACTGCCAATATCTGCTCATCATCGGTTGCCAAACGCACCAACTCGTCAGTCAGGATGATGTGATCATTCGGCAACGCCAATGCATTGGCACCTAATTTCGGGCTGGCGCGAAACAGCAAATGATATTCCTGATCATCATTAAGAAGCTGTTGAAAGCTTAGACTCAGCTTCGCTTGACGTTCTGGTGGGAGTTGGCTGGGGCCAAACAGATTTTCATCCATCCACACCAACACCTCATCCCCGAGCGGGTATAAAACATCGTTAGGGATGAGCTCCGCGCTGTATTTAGCAGCCGCTGGCAATCCGTATTGCACTCCTCCCCAAACAAAACACACGGTAAAAAGCACGCCCGAGAGAATCATCCACCAGGAATGCTCCAATTTATGAAGCATCTGAGAAAACGCCCCCTGCTGAAAGTGACTCTGCAAGTGATCGACCTGATCGTTATTCCGTGTTTCCAGCTGCGCGCCATTGGGTAAACGAATCCACCGAGGGGTTTGAGCGATACGAGGTTTAACGACCAGATCCTGCCATCGACATTCCGTAAACGGAACAACTCTCTCTGCACTCGCAGTGTCAGCAATCAGCGTAACCAGCCCCTCGTCTGATATCGAAACCACTACCCGTTCAGAGCGACTGGTTTCACCATCGTGATAGATCGCCTCAAACTGCATCAGAAACCAATATCCACATCAAAGGCTTCACCAATCTCTTCACCCAACGCTCGACGTTCTTTTTCTTGTTTCGCTACGAAATTGTTAAGTGATCCTGAAATAACCGCTGTGTGTTCAAGTCGGTACTTTGCAGCCCGCACTTTGGCCCAAGGTGTTGCCAAACCTAATGACAAGATCAGAATGAGGGTATTGGATACATAGATCCACCACATACCTGATACTTCTAAATCAGACACCAAAATCACATCATCAATCGAGCTGTTATTAACAATAAGATTTTGTTTATACACAGAGAAGTACGCGTAAATCAGCATATAAACAGCAAAGCTAAGAATTGCACCAGCCGCAATCAGAAGAGGGTTGAAGCCCATCAATCCTTGTGTTTGACGAATAAAAATCAACACTGTGGTTATGAAGACCCCCAGTCCAATTACCACTCCGGTCGCCAACAGGTACATTTTGTAGAAATCCCAAATCCCCCCATCAAACGCAAAATTCGATGCACCAAACCGGCTATGGCGCAGCTTGAAGGCGCTAAAGGCTTGATCCCATAGTGGAAACAACAGAATAAAAAACACATACGGGATGAACGACCACATAGGTGGAGGGGGTACTTCCGCATAACCCGTTTCATCAATCACCAAACCATGGGTTTCGATAAAGTCGGTCAGGGCGATGTCTTCCTCTATTGAAATTTCATCATCTGCGGCATACTCCTCTAACATCTGATTGTATTCGTAAGCAGCCTGAACTTCAGGAGAGTTATCGTGCAACATTAAAGGCACGATAAATAATGAAAGCAAAATCACAGGCACCGCAAAAATCACATACGCCTGTTTAAAGTTCCGTTGAAAATGGAAGGTAATATTGCGATACGCCGTGTTTCTCATGCGAAAAGAAAGCGACAGTACGATCAAACCGGGAATCGCCAGCATCAGTAAAATAAAGGCAAAGTGAGCGTACTTTGGAAACAAATTGTTCACAATCGAATACGCAGCCAACAGCACTACGGCAATGACACGCCCTTTTAAGATATTTACCGGCTCAGCCAGGTACTGAAACGAACTGCCCAGCAAAGAGGTGTTTGAATAAAAATATTGGTTGGTCCGAACCTTTGCCCACGCCGAATAGATCCCCAGCGTAATGATCGACAAGAAAATATTGACGATCCAGATTTTAAAGAATTCTTTCCCCGTTCCTGAAAACTCAATCCCGGTTTTTTGTTGTCGGGTGGTTTCAGGCAAACTTCCCTCGGTGGCAGTAATGTCCATCTCAACTCCTTTTAGATGAAAAAACCAAGAGCCACTTAATGGGCTCTTAGCTATACAGTGTGGCATTTGGCCAAAATATTTTAGGTACGGTACTCCGCGTTAATGGTTACATAGTCGTGAGACAAATCACTGGTCCAAACCGTTTCGGACGCATCGCCCGATGCCATATTAATGCGAATTAAAATATCTTCCTGGTTCATCACGGCTTGCCCGGCTTGTTCAGTATAATCAGCGGCACGTCCGCCATCTCGCACGATGCACACGTCCCCCAGATAGATTTCAATCCGTCCCAAATCAAATTCGGCAATCTTGGCTCGCCCTACTGCTGCAAGAATACGCCCCCAATTAGGGTCACTGGCAAAAAGCGCCGTTTTCACCAAAGGTGAATGCGCAACGGTAAACGCCACTTCCAGAGCTTCTTCACCCGAGCGCGCGTTTTCGACTTGGATAGTAACGAATTTGGTAGCGCCTTCACCATCTCGAATAATCGCTTGCGCCAGCGTAATCATTAGCGATTGCAAATGCGCCTTAAAGAGTTCAAACAACTCATCTTGCTCACTGGTCAACGCAGGCGCAGAAGAGGTTCCTGTGGCGACTAACACACAAGAATCATTAGTCGAGGTATCGCTGTCGACCGTAATACGGTTAAAGGACTTGGTGGTAGTTTCCGATAGCAATCGTTGAAGCACAGCCTGATCTACAGCTAGATCAGTTGCCACATACCCAAGCATGGTCGCCATGTTTGGCTGAATCATACCTGCGCCTTTTGAAATCCCCGTCAATGTGATGGTGTGCCCCTGATACTCAAACGTCACCGATGCACCTTTAGGGCGTGAGTCAGTCGTCATAATGCCTGACGCTGCATCTACCCAGCCATCAGTTGCTAGCGCGTCCTTAGTGGCAGGAATGGCTGACAATAGTCGATCCATAGGCAGGTTCTCACCAATTACTCCGGTGGAGAATGGCAAAACGTCAGAGGCCGAAACACCGTAACACTCCGCAACGGCTTCACAAGTAGCCAAGGCATCTTTCATGCCTTGTTCACCAGTCCCCGCGTTAGCATTACCGGTATTGATCACCAAATACCTTGGCGTTCCTTTTGCCAAGTGTGCTTTGGACACCAGTACAGGAGCCGCACAAAAGCGGTTTTTTGTAAAAACACCAGCTACAGATGCACCTTCAGTAATTTCAAACACGACCAGATCTCGTCGCCCAGGCTTTTTAATACCCGCTGAAACGGTCGCGATCTTCACGCCATCAATAGGAAGCAAGGTTGGGAGATTAGGGTTTCCTGTAGCCATAACGTTCTCTTAATTCAAAAAGTTAGGATAGAAACAAAAAAAGCCCTTGCAGGCTTTTCTTGTCATCATTGGCGTCTTTCATCAGACGCTTATATTAAAGTTTGCCGTGGCATTGCTTGTATTTTTTACCTGAGCCGCATGGACATGGATCGTTACGCCCGACCTTTTCTCCGTCTCGCACAAAAGGCTTGTCCCCGGCTTCAGCGTCTTCCGCCGCTGGCTCCTGCTCATTACCTAGAGCAGAGGCATCATCGTGTCGATACTGTACCTGTTCATTATCAACCTGAGCCTGTCGTTGACGTTCCATCTCTTCCACTTCTTCAGGTCGTTGAACCTGAACATGGCTAATGATGCGTATCACATCCTGCTTGATATTGGTCAGTAACTGCTGGAACAATTCAAACGCTTCGCGCTTATATTCCTGCTTAGGGTTCTTCTGTGCATAACCACGTAAATGAATACCTTGACGTAGGTGATCCATGGTTGCCAAGTGCTCTTTCCATAGGGTATCCAACACCTGCAACATAACCTGCTTCTCGAAGCCTCGTAGCGTCTCTGCCCCTGCAGCTTCTTCTTTGGCTTTGTAAACGGCTACGATTTCATCCGAGATCTTCTGACGTAGTGTTTCTTCATACAGCTTCTGATCTTCGTCCAACCATTGTTGAATTGGCAACTCAATGGCAAATTCAGACTTCAGATGTTCTTCCAGACCCGGTACATCCCACTGCTCCGGTAAACTTTGAGGCGGAATGTACGCACTGATTGCATCACTCAAGACGTCATCACGAATCGCTTCAATGGTTTCAGCAATGTCTTCACCTGCCATCAATTCCTGACGCTGCTGATAAATAACCATACGCTGATCGTTAGCAACATCATCGTATTCAAGTAACTGCTTACGAATGTCGAAGTTACGACCCTCAACTTTACGCTGAGCTTTCTCAATGGCATTGGTCACCATGCGGTGTTCAATGGCTTCACCCTTCTGCATTCCCAAAGCTTGCATGAAGTTCTTCACTCGGTCTGAAGCAAAGATACGCATCAAATCGTCTTCAAGAGACAAATAGAAACGGGTAGAACCAGCATCCCCCTGACGACCGGATCGGCCACGCAACTGGTTATCGATACGACGGGACTCATGGCGTTCAGAACCGATCACATGCAAACCACCAGCGTTCAATACAGCTTCATGACGCGCCTGCCACTCAGTTCTGACCTTATTAATCTGCTCTTCTGTCGGATCTTTCAGTTTGGCAACTTCCACTTCCCAGTTACCACCCAACACGATATCGGTACCACGACCCGCCATATTGGTTGCAATGGTCACAGCCCCCGGAACACCTGCCTGAGCAATAATTTCAGCTTCCTGGGCGTGATGCTTCGCATTCAAAACATTGTGAGGAATTTTATCTTTCTTCAACACAGAGGAAAGATATTCGGACGTTTCAATCGAGGCAGTCCCCACCAACACAGGACGTCCTGCAGCAATACAATCACGCACATCATCAATGATCGCCTGATATTTCTCTTCACGTGTAAGATAAACAAGATCATTAAAGTCTTTACGCTGCGGCACCTTATTCGGCGGGATAACCACCACATCCAACGCATAGATTTGGCGGAATTCAAAGGCTTCAGTATCCGCCGTACCAGTCATCCCAGATAACTTATCGTACAAACGGAAGAAATTCTGGAAGGTGGTAGAGGCTAATGTCTGACTTTCCGCCTGAATCTGAACGCCTTCTTTGGCTTCGATCGCCTGATGAATACCTTCACCCCAACGACGGCCTGGCATGGTACGGCCAGTGTGCTCATCAATAATCACGATTTGTTTATTTTGAACGATGTATTCGACGTTCTTATGGAACATCACATGCGCTTTCAAACCTGCGTAGACATGATGAAGCAGATTCAGGTTTTGAGGAGAGTAAAGACTTTCCCCCTCGCCAAGCAAACCGATCTCAACCAACAGTTCTTCCACATAGGAGTGACCGTCTTCAGTCAACTCAAGGCTACGCTGCTTTTCATCGTAGGTATAATGACCTTCAACAGCTTCTTCATGACGTTGAAGTTTTGGAATCAGAGTGTTGATCTTTTTATAAAGCTCGGAGCTGTCTGCCACCGGACCGGAAATTACCAAAGGCGTACGAGCTTCATCGATCAGAATCGAGTCCACCTCGTCCACAACCGCGAAGTTAAGGCCACGCATTACCTGATCTTCCTTGCGGAAGGCCATATTATCTCTCAGATAATCAAAACCAAACTCATTGTTGGTTCCGTAAGTGATGTCTGCCTGATAAGCGGCCGCTTTTTCTTCCGGGCTCTGGCCGGAATAGACAACGCCCACCGACAAACCCAAGAAACGATAAAGACGCCCCATCCACTCAGAGTCACGTTTAGCAAGATAATCATTCACTGTTACAACGTGGACACCTTTGCCAGACAAAGCATTCAAATACACAGGTAAGGTTGCTACCAGGGTTTTACCTTCACCGGTGCGCATTTCTGCGATTTTGCCATTATGAAGGGTCATGCCACCGATCAGCTGAACATCAAAGTGACGCATACCCATCACACGTTTACCGGCTTCCCTGACAACCGCAAACGCCTCTGGTAATAAGGTATCCAGAGGCTCACCTTCAGCCACTCTCTTTTTGAATTCGTCTGTTTTAGCAACCAGTTGTTCATCTGATAACGAAACCAGATCGGCTTCCATCGCATTGATGTCGCTAACGATCTTCTTCAGTCTTTTAATTTCTCGATCATTTTTGCTGCCGAAAAGTTTTCTTACCAGGGGTGCAAACATAGAAGCCTTCTGTGTATATCCATTAAGTGCCAAACACTTGGTTGTTATGTCGCTATATCAAGTGCTTTCTTGTCAATATTCAAGCGCGGATCGATCAACAAGGATAAGCGCTTTATACGTGAATCTTGTTACAATAGGGAACAGATAATAAAAGGATTTTCGGAGAATACCAATAGCTGTTTGGTAACTATCGACTAGCTCTGTGAATAAATCGAGCTGGATCAACCTGGCGATTGTTTTTCAATACTTCAAAGTGCACATGAGGACCGGTAGAACGGCCTGTACTACCCATCAAAGCCACCACCTGATTCTTGTCTACCACATCCCCCACTTTTACCTTAATTTCCTTGCAGTGCGCATACCGCGTGGAGTAACCGTTCCCGTGGTTGATTTCTACCAATTGACCGTAGCCATATCGTTTCGCCGCCCAGGTAACAACACCTGCTGCGACAGAAATAATTTCACTGCCATCTTTTCCGGCAAAGTCTACACCGGCATGCCACGCGATTCGGCCATGAAAAGGATCTCGACGCTTACCATACCGGGATGACATCCAACCTTTCTTGATCGGCCGCCCAGCCAGGAAAATATCTTTTTTGAATTCACGATCACTTAACAGCGAATGCAACACTTCAATTTGCTGTTGACGATCCACGATACGGGCAGACAGCTGATCTAATGCATCACTTAAGGTAGGAGCCTGATATCCCTCATCAAGCATATCGGAAGGGCCGCCCATTCCCGGACCGGCTGAAAAATCGAATTCACTTTGATCAATTGCAGCCATCTGAGTCAGGCGTTCACCCAAGCCTTCGATTCTCAACAAGCGAGCCTGCAACTCACCCATTTTTACAGAAAGCGCATCAATCTTGCGGGTCGACAGCTCTTTTTGCGCGTCAACCTGCTGTTTTTGCTGTTCCAGATCTTCGGACCAGCGAGAAATCATTTCCGGTGTCAGAACATCGGACTGCTGACTGGTTGCGTAACGGTAGCCACCGTAAGCCACTGCGAATAATAAACCCACAAACAAAGCAAGCGCCATCAACAAACGCTTACCGTTCATTGAATAGGTAGAGGACTGACCATGCGATTTACTAATAAAAACGATATTCATTAGGCGCTTACAAAAAAGACTTCGACTATTACAGTATATAAAGAAAAAATATAACCCATCTTGCTAAGAATTGTAACGTAAGACAATAAAAAAACTGCCAGCAAGGCTGGCAGTAAATTTACGTTCGTTACATAGTCTCAATAAAAGCACACTGTAATTTCAACATTACCATCCCGTGCACCTTTCAAGACCCATCTCAAATCAAGCAGTTACAGGTTTCATATAGTTAATCGGCAAGGTATCCGGATCATCAAAGGTTACCAATTCCCAGGCATCCTTCTGAGCCATCAACTCACGTAACAATAAGTTATTCAGCCCATGACCGGACTTATAACCAATGTACTCACCAATCAGACTCTTACGAAGAAGATATAGATCTCCGACAGCATCCAACACCTTGTGCTTAACGAATTCATCCTCATAACGAAGACCATCTTCATTTAGGATCGAGAATTCATCCACAACAATGGCATTATTCAAGCTGCCACCTAACGCCAGATTTTGAGAGCGAAGGAATTCAATATCCTTCATGAACCCAAAGGTTCTGGCTCGACTCACTTCCTTAACAAATGAAGTGCTCGAGAAATCAAGCGAGGTCTGCTGATTGCCTTCATCTACCACAGGGTGATTAAAGTCAATGGTGAAAGTCACTTTAAAGCCATCAAACGGCTCAAAACGCGCGTACTTGTCGTCTTGACGAACTTCCACAGGCTTCTTGATACGAATAAACTCTTTCGGTGCGTCTTGCTCGGCTATTCCCGCTGACTGAAGCAAGAATACAAATGGTCCGGCACTGCCGTCCATAATAGGCACTTCCGGCGCAGAGAGCTCAACATAGGCATTATCGATGCCCAGCCCCGCCATCGCAGACAATAAGTGCTCTACAGTATCCACACGAACACCATCCTTGATCAAAGTAGTGGACATCGTTGTATCCCCAACCTGATCAAAATTGGCTTCAATTTCATTGGCACCTTCCAGATCTGATCTGCGGAAGATAATCCCTGTATTCACAGGCGCCGGCTTAAGTGACAAATACACTTTTTCACCTGAATGCAGTCCAACACCAGTGGCACGAATACTGTTTTTCAAGGTGCGTTGTTTAATCATGGCAACCACCATCTATATGCAAGTTACTACGCAAAGGCGCGCGATTATACCAAAAAGCGTTTAAGTAATCACTCACTAGTTAACACTTACGCCACTTAGGTATAAACACCTGAGTCGTATACCGTATCTACCCTAGGTAGAGTCAACAACCTAATCAGCCTGTCGACGCAAGAAAGCAGGAATATCTAGATATTCAATGCTGTCTTCACCGCCAACGGCCTTCTTGGCCACACCGGCTACGTCAGATGTATCTTCCACTGGCTTATTACGCATCACTGTCGGACGATCCAATTGACGATAATCCACTTGACCATCAGCTTGTTTCGCTGTGTTATCAATCACTTTCACCGGTTTCTCAGCCTCAAAAGCACGGCCAATACCTGTCGCAACCACAGTGACTTTAATTTCATCGGTCATTTCAGGATCAATCGAAGTACCCACAACCACTGTTGCAGTTTCAGAGGCAATTTCTTCAACGATTTCACCAACCTGCGCAAACTCACCCAGACCCAGTTCAGGCCCACCTGTAATGTTAACCAGAATACCGCGAGCGCCAGTCAGGTCGATGTCGTCTAACAACGGGCTACGAATCGCTTTTTCAGCCGCTTCCGTTGCACGATTTTCACCAGTTGCAACACCAGTCCCCATCATCGCCATACCCATTTCAGACATCACGGTTTTAACGTCAGCAAAGTCAACGTTAATTACTCCAGGATGTGTGATCAGATCTGCAATACCCTGAACAGCACCCAGCAATACATCATTGGCTGCTTTAAATGCATCCATCAGACTGGTGCTCTTACCCAGCACAGATAGTAATTTTTCATTCGGGATCGTAATTAATGAATCCACATGTTGAGAAAGTTCTTTGATACCTTCCTCAGCAATTTTCATCCGCTTACGGCCTTCAAACGGGAAAGGTTTGGTCACAACCGCCACCGTCAAAATACCCATTTCGCGCGCCACTTCTGCTACGATAGGGGCTGCACCAGTTCCGGTACCACCGCCCATACCTGCAGTAATGAACACCATGTCAGCGCCGTGTAATACCTCAACAATGCGCTCACGATCTTCAATAGCAGCCTGACGACCCACATCAGGGTTCGCCCCGGCACCCAAACCTTTGGTTAATTCATTCCCCAATTGCAGAATGGATTTCGCCACATTTTTCTTAAGTGCCTGTGCATCTGTGTTTGCACAGATAAAATCGACGCCTTCGATGTGGTTGTCGACCATATAGCACACGGCGTTCCCACCGCCGCCGCCAACCCCCACGACCTTAATCGTGGCCTGGTTTGGTACGTTATCAACCAGTTCAAACATATTGGACATTTCTAGTTTCTCCTTTAACGAACGCAATTCTTATACTTTATTATTAAAAATTTCCTTGGAACCATTTCTTCAGTTTGGTCATCATGTTTTCCTGATCTGCAACATGATTAACTTCTGCTGAACTTGTCGACCCTTCTTCAAGGGTTTTCTGGCCGTAGAGCAACAAGCCTACAGCTGTCGAATAAATCGGATTACGAACCACATCGGTCAGCCCAGAGACAGAGTGCGGAACGGCAAGGCGGACCGGCATATGGAAAATTTCCTCGGCCAACTCAACAACCCCTTCCATCTTGGCGGTGCCCCCGGTCAGAACGATCCCGGCCGGGACTAAATCCTCAAAACCACTGCGACGCAACTCCGCCTGAATTAGCGTAAACAACTCTTCATAGCGAGGCTCAACCACTTCAGCCAGTGCCTGTCGAGATAAATCCCGTGGTGGACGATCACCCACACTCGGCACCTTGATGGTTTCGTCAGCCCCTGCGATGGTGGTCAATGCGCAGGCGTACTTCATCTTGATCTCTTCTGCGTGCTGAGTCGGTGTTCGAAGCGCCATCGCAATATCATTAGTCACCTGGTCACCCGCGATAGGAATCACTGCGGTATGACGAATAGCGCCTTCAGTAAACACCGCGATATCAGTGGTTCCCCCTCCGATGTCCACCATACAGACACCAAGCTCTTTTTCATCTTCAGTCAAAACGGCATAACTGGATGCCAACTGCTCGAGAATCACATCGTCGACTTCCAAAGAGCAACGACGAACACACTTTTCAATGTTCTGAGCGGCGTTCTCCGCACAGGTCACCAGATGCACTTTTGCTTCCAAACGAACACCTGACATGCCCAACGGCTCTTTAATACCTTCTTGGTTATCAATCACATACTCTTGAGGAAGGATATGCAGAATCTTCTGATCCGCCGGTATCGCTACCGCTTTCGCGGCCTCAATAACCCGCTCAAGATCCGCCTGCATCACTTCACGATCTTTAATCGCCACAATGCCATGCGAATTCATACTGCGAATGTGATTACCTGCTATACCGGCAAACACCGAATGAATTTCACAACCCGCCATGAGCTCGGCTTCTTCTACTGCTCGCTGAATGGACTGAACAGTAGACTCAATATTCACCACCACACCTTTCTTCATACCGCGTGAAGGGTGAGAGCCAATTCCTACAATTTCTATATTGCCGTCGTCCGTTGTTGCGCCAACAATGGCAACCACTTTAGACGTACCGATGTCCAATCCAACAATCATGGTTCCTGATGCAACCATAGCTAGGCATATCCTCTTTCATACCGAACACGATGTCGGCAATCCCTAATTTCAAATCCAATCATTACTCCGGCATACCCTATATTTTTTCTTGTTGTGCTTTCCAAGCCACCGCCAATCCATTGGTATACCGCAAATCCACTCGTTCGATCTGTTCAATCTTTTCTTTCAGTGCCAATTTATAAACCGAGACAAATTTACTGATCTTCTGGTTTATTTGGTCACGCCCAAGGTTGAGCTCCAACTTGTTTCGACAGACCAACTGCCATGCACCGCGCGACGATCGGGTCAAAGACTCAATCGACATACCTACCGGTGCTAATAAACGACTTAAATCGCGATAAGTCGCCATTAATTCCAATTCATGCCCTGGCACACTGTACAGTTTGGGTAAGGCACTGAAAGGCTCAGTATCATCTACTTCAAACACCTCGCCTTCACTACTCAGTAACGCCGAATCACCCCACCGGGCCACCGGCACGTGCTCTTTAACAATCAGCTCTACGCCATACGGCCAAAAACGTCTGATTTTTACCGTATCAACCCAACCAAACGTCTCTGCTTCATTCCTCAGATCCGACACGTCGGTAGAAATAAAGCCGCGCTCACCCAGCTCAAGCAATCGTTTTTTCAGAGCGGCTACATTTAACTGCTCCGATCCTCCGGACACCACCACATGCTGTATTGGCTGGTCCAGATAATTAATCAGTAGTCGGGTAAGGCTAGCGCCACCATAAAGAAAACCGGAGAACACCATTACCACAACTAACAAAGGCCACGGGATATGCTTTAACCAAAGTCGCTTCGGCGACTTCCTGGGTTTGCGGACTTCCTCAGCCCTGGCCAGACGGCTGGCGCCACGCCGAGGGGTCGCAGCACCTCGCCTATCTTTCATATGCTTACACCATCTTTGCCTTCAACGTGCAGCCAGAGATTATGACTACCCTTTCAAAGACGCCTTAGAAAGCACCTCTAATACCAAGTCTTTAAACGATAAACCCGTCGCGCTAGCAGCCATCGGCACTAAACTGTGGTCGGTCATCCCAGGCACCGTATTCACTTCCAGCAAATAAAACTGACCTGACGTCTCATCTCGCATAGCATCGACACGTCCCCAGCCTTCACAACCTACGGCATTAAATGCACGTAATGCCAAATCCTGTAGCCCGGCCTCTGCGTCGGCATTCAACCCACATGGCAACAAATAGCGGGTATCATCCACCAGATACTTGGCTTCGTAATCGTAAAAACTATGATCGGTCTCTAATCGAATCACAGGCAACGGCTTGCCATTTAAAATGGCAATGGTGTATTCAGAGCCTGTAATCCATTGCTCCACCAGCACAGTGCCATCCAGCTCTCTCGCTGTTTCAATGGCTTTAACCAACTCTTGCTCTGTGGTCGCTTTCGACATCCCGATACTGGACCCTTCATGCGCCGGTTTAACGATCAAAGGCAATCCCAACAGTGCAATGATCTCTGACGCAGTTTGCTGCTCAACAACCACATACTGAGGCGTTGAAATACCATTCCCGACCCAAATATGTTTGGTTAGCGCTTTATCCATCGCCACCGCAGACGCCGTTACACCACTGCCGGTATAAGGGATAGCCAACGATTCAAGTACTCCTTGAACCTTGCCATCTTCTCCGCCTCGACCGTGAACAATGTTAAATACTCTGTCATAGCCGCCTTCAATCAAGCGCTCTATCCAGCCGTCCACAGCGTCAATGGCATCAAAGTCAACACCCGCCTGAGTCAGCGCTTCGCACACTGCGCCGCCGCTTTTAAGAGAAACGTCTCGTTCAGCTGAGGTTCCCCCCAGCAAAACGGCTACTTTGCCAAATGAGGTCGTTGCGCCCATTCACATGTACCTATTTTTCTAGAACCAATTTCTGTTCTGCCAAGCCTGACGCCAGAGCACCTATGTCTCCCGCACCTTGCGTTAACAAAATATCTCCATCTTGCAGCACCCCTGATAACACTTTCAGAGGGTCTTCGTCCCGCTCCATAAACACAGGTTCAACCTGGCCTCTCTGACGAATACTGCGACATAAGCTGCGACCATCAGCCCCAGGTATCGGTTTCTCACCGGCAGGGTAAACCTCCATCAGCACCAAAGCATCGGTTTCAGACAACACCTGAACAAAATCTTCGTATAAATCCCGTGTTCTGGTGTATCTGTGAGGCTGATATAAGGTCACCAG
Organism: Pseudomonadales bacterium; assembly: GCA_041590855.1. Classification (GTDB taxonomy): domain Bacteria; phylum Pseudomonadota; class Gammaproteobacteria; order Pseudomonadales; family Litoribrevibacteraceae; genus Litoribrevibacter. The sequence goes on along the minus strand of JBFHTA010000023.1, from coordinate 1,871 downwards.
ACGTCGTTCGGGCCAACCGTCCCGAATTGCAGCAATCGTTGCGGCCACTTCACGAGGATGATGACCGTAATCATCCACTAACATCACTTCACCACGGCCAGTCTCGTACTCGCCATACACCTGGAACCGACGACCGACACCGTTAAATTTGGCCAGGCCTTGCACTATGGCTTCATCATCGATGCCTTCATCAGTAGCCACCGCAATGGTAGCCAAGGCATTCAACACGTTATGTTTGCCTGGCATATTCAACTCAATATCCAGAGGCATCAGGCCTTCCGGGCGGATCGCAGTAAACTTAACCGTTCGTTGATCCTGACGAATATTGGTCGCCCGATAATCTGCCGATTCATTCTCAATGGCATAAGTCACGGTTTGACGACTGATACGAGGAATCAAACGTTCCACAACCGGATCATCCACACATACAACCGCCAAACCGTAGAATGGCAAGTTATGCAAGAACTCGATGAACGTCTGTTCTAACTTCGAGAAATCACCACCGTAAGTGTCCATGTGATCTGCATCGATGTTAGTGACGATTGCAGTCATAGGCTGCAAATGCAGGAAAGACGCATCACTTTCATCCGCCTCTGCCACCAAATAACGACTGCCACCTAATTTTGCGTTGGTACCCGCACTGTTCAGCTTGCCACCGATCACAAAGGTCGGGTCCAACCCGCCTTCTGCTAACACAGAAGACACCAAACTGGTGGTCGTTGTCTTACCATGGGTGCCCGCCACGGCAATACCGTGTCGGTATCGCATCAGCTCTGCCAACATTTCTGCACGTGGAACAACCGGAATACGCTTGTCCAACGCTTCAGCTACTTCCGGGTTAGTGGTATCAACCGCACTGGAAACCACCACCACATCGCTGCCAATTACCTGTTCAGCTTCGTGCCCAATAAACACTGTGGCACCAAGAGATTCCAGGCGCTGGGTGTTCGCTGATGTTTTCAGATCAGAGCCGGTAATCCGATACCCTTGGTTGATCAATACCTCGGCGATGCCGCACATACCGACACCACCAATACCCACAAAATGGATCGTACGAATTCTGCGCATTTCCGGAACATCCCAGCTGGCAGATTTAATGGATTGTTTGTCACTAGACATTAATTAACTCCTGGCAATGGCTGAGCACACGCTCTGTCGCATCGGTTTTTCGGCTTTGCCATGCATTTTTCGCCATCACAGGCAATTTATGTTCTTTAATCAAGCCGGCCAGTAACTGGCTCAACTTCTCCGCAGTCAGGTCTTGTTGCTGACAAATCACGCCCGCATCAACACGCTCAAGGTAACCGGCATTGGCCGTCTGATGATCGTCCACTGCATGAGGGAAAGGAATTAACACCGACCCTACACCTACATTCATCAACTCAGAAACGGTTAAGGCACCCGATCGGCAGATCACCAAGTCCGCCGACTGATAGGCCGCAGCCATATCATCAATAAAAGGCACCACTTGAGCCTCCAGCGTCGTATCTTGATATCTCTTCTCAGTCTGCTCTAGATTCTTCTTTCCGCATTGGTGAAGTACAGAGACTGGAAGCCCTTGCTGTTTCACCTGCTCCAAAGCAGCCGGAACAATCTGGTTGATCGCAACCGCGCCTAGACTGCCCCCAACGACCAAAACCTTGGTTGATTCCCGTTGACCCACACCTCGGTCATCCGGAGAAGACAAGGCATTTACATCTGATCGAACCGGATTTCCCGTTGTATCGTCGGCCCGGTCAAAGGTGTTCGGAAACGCCTCCAGTACTCGATCAGCAATCCGCGCTAATAACTTATTGGTCATTCCGGGAATGGCGTTTTGCTCATGAATCACCAAAGGGATACGTTTTGCTTTGGTTGCCACCCCTCCTGGT
>JBFHTA010000022.1:0-23237 GCA_041590855.1 Pseudomonadales bacterium | reverse complement strand
TCAATGGTGTCTAATGCCGCCTCAACCAAGGTTGCCGACTGAGCAACCAAGCGTGCATCTCCAGACTGTAGGGCACGATCCACCTCGCTTAAAGAAGGAGAAACGGGCGTAGTCTCGGTGCTTGATGAATCAGAAGAACCACCTCCGCCGGAACCTCCGCCACAAGCCTGAAGAAAAAGTGAAATCAAAGAAACGGTAAAAAGACGTACCCACATAGTGTATCTCGTTGCGTGCCATGGTTGGTTTTTATTTTAATCGGCGGATAATACGGGATGACCCGTGTGAAGCGAGAGCGCCTTTTCGTATGTTTTCGCGTCAGATTGTAACCTTTTGGTGAGATATGACGTGGTTAACAGACGGGGCGGGTAATGGTTATTAAACAGGTGTATCAGAAAGGCGATCGCAGTGAGGTAGCAGATCGTATGAATTAAATGATGTGGACGGCTGGGATCAGTACCCTCCGTTACGAATTTAGAAATTAAATTGAAGATACACGCTATTGTAATTACTGCCGCCTTTGATTCTGCCAAACTGCTGCGCCGTTTCAAAAATCGATGATCTGTGGTGAATGCTGTAGCCCAGCCAGGTGTTCTTGAGTTGTGAACTGCTAAATACATCCCCCAGGTTAATATCGAGTGAGAAATCCAGGTAATTCATTAGTTCACTGGGGCGATAGTCTTTTTTCTCCATTTCCGTGCGTTCAATGTAGGTCACCTCGGAGACATAGCTTAATCCTTCTGCTACCCCTGCACGAATACGCCAAGGTAATGGCAGCGTGTAGTAGGCTTTAATGGCGATCACATATTCCTGAATACTGGATTGAACGTCTGAGCTCCAGTGCCAGACGAAGCCTGGTGTCAGGTAGATATCCAGCGGTAAGCCAAACAGTTGGTCTGTTAGCGGGTGACCGTAAAACACAGAGGTGAGTTGATTGTTGTGTGGGTCTTCTTCACTGTCACCGCCGATGATCTCACCAATGTTGGATGGTGTGGCCCAGCCGTGTGCAATACGCCAATACGCTTTGGTTGAAATAGGCTCAGGTTGTTTGCTCTTGTCGTTAAAAAACGCAAACCCGATTGAAATCTCTTTGTTGAAGCGAGAGTCCACTGCTTCTGCATGTCGGGTGTTTGAATCCAGTGCTGTAATGGCGGCGGAGCCGAGTAAGTAAAGATTACTGTACAAGTGATATCGGCCTTCTGCCTTTGCGATGAATTCTGTTCCTGCGCCTATGCGCTCTTCGGTTTGATCTTCAAGTGCATAATACCGACTATTAAAACTGGCGCTTTTATATCTTGCCGTGGCAAACAGATTGATGTCCCAGTTTGTCGACTCAAAGTTGTAAACGTAGCCAAAATCTAGATAGGGATTACCCTTTAAATCGGTCATTAATTCGCTTGAAAACGCGTTTGAATCATCCAGTCGATATCTATATTGCCCACCAAAATCAAAGGTGTCGCCTTGTACTTCGTTTTGGTATTCAAATGGAATATCAAAAAAACGCATTCGGGTTATTGCATTAAACTCATGATGTTCATTCGAGTAAAGATAGGCTCCGGCTTCTAACCCTTTGATATAGAAGTAATCATTTTGAAAGAACATCATGGGCACAAGGCTGGAAACCGTATCGCCTTTGGTATCGAACGGGATGCTGGCCGTTCGAACCGTCAGCCCTATTCCCCACTCTTTTTCATAGTGAGTTTCTTCGCTGGCTGACGTTAAGCTAACTGGAAAGAAAACTGAAATGACAAGTAAATAAAGAAAACGCTTATCCATCAGTGAAGTAGTCCCTTTTATTTACCCGTTGGCTGAAACCGAAACCCTATCATAAACGTCGTTTAGTTTTTACTTCAAATGAAACGTGGTCTGAGAAGAGAGGGACTTATTCAGATATTCGCTTGGTGAATTGGCAGGGGAACGTGCAAGAGGAGGTCGTTACTTTTATGGAACAAAAAAAAGCCCCTTCCAATGGAAGGGGCAAACCGTGATTAGCTTGATGAGGAGATAGAAACCAATGAGTGTGTTCGTTGATTTCTGTATCTAATAATAATCGTTCTCATTTCTATGTCAACTAAATAATAATGATTCTCATTAAAATTTATTAGAAAGTGGTCATATTTGTCATAAATGACTGATTTCGGGCCGATTATGCTGTGATCATTTCGTTCATGGATTTGATCTTGCGAGCCATGCTTTCGATCAAACTGACACAGGTTTTCGGGTGGTATTGAATCAGGTTGACGAATTGGTCTTTTGGAACGGCTAATACCTGGCACTCTTCAGAGGCCACGACGCTGGCGCTTCTAGGCGAATTAGTGAAGGCCGCCATGGCACCGAAGATTTCTTCGCTGTAGATGTCTCCGACTTTTTGATCTTTGACCATCACTTCCGCATGTCCGGAAAGCATGGTGTATACCTCGGCTGATTCATCCCCTTCGCGAATGATGACATCGCCTTCTTTGAAGGTTAGAAATCCGGTTTGAGGTATGGAGTGAATCTGTGCCAACCGTGAGTAAGCGTCTTTAAAAAAGGTCGACAAGATTAATAAGTATTGTGCCCAATGGGGTTTGTCGGAAACATGGTCGGCAAAGCGTTGTTTGTCTATGGCGATGACGGTTACCGGGTCCGGGCTGGATAATCGGGGTGAAGCAATGTCCAGGGTGTTTTGCAGGCCTACCAGATCGCCTTCTTCGTAGTAGAAAACCACTCTGTCGTTGCTCTCGACCTGAATGGTTCCTGAGTACAGGTAAAAGAGAGTATTGGTGTCGCAGTCTTGGTACAGGTCTTCGATGTGAGGTAACTCACGCTTAGGTAAGTCGTCGATGAGTTCGGAGACAAGGTATTTACTGAGCTCTTTTAATCGAGCAGACATGCGTTCAATGTGGTCTGGATGTTCACCAAGTAAAAGCATTAGGTATCGCCTTAATTTTTAGGTTGGCTCACGAAGAGGCCGTCAAATAGCTAATAAAGTATAGTCAAATGTGAGCTTTTGTATTCAAGTAAATAAATGTTACCTCGGGCATTAGGTCTCATTTTAGGGGGGCTGCTTACCTTTATTATGGGTTCCGTAATTTAGTGTTATTCCGTTGGCTTTTCAATTATCTATACTAAAGTGGAACTAAGTTTGAGTTTTGTGAACCTCAGGAGCACTCCATGCCTTACAGCCGTACCCCGTTAAGCAGTAAGCAGCAGTCCCCGTATTATGGAAAAACCGTGTTAGTGGTCGACGACAGTGACATCTCGCGGTTAATGTTAAAAGCCATGATTGAAGCCATATGCGGCAGTTTGGAAGTGTATGAAGCGAAAGATGGTGTTGAAGCCATTGCCATGGTGGCACAGTACAAGCCGGATCTAATCACGTTGGATGAAGAAATGCCCAATAAAAACGGTCTGGATGCCGTACCAGAATTGCAGAAACTGAATCCGGATGGCCGTATTGTGTTAATCACGGCGCACAAAGAAGAAAGCGTGAAGGAGAAGGTAAAAGAGTTTGCTATCGAATATGTGGCCAAACCGATTACCGAAGCCAAGGTCATTAATATGTTAAGCTAACCCTCGGATTAAGTGCCTCTCAGAGTTAGTTAGGAAGTCGTTAGTTAATGTCCCAAAACGTGTTTCATGAATTAGAATTAAAGCTGGAGTTATCCTCACAAGCCTGTGATCAGTTTCTTCAGCTTACTTGGTTTCACTCGCATCCCTCGGTTGAACGTCAACCGGACAAGCAGTTGGAAAACAGTTATTTTGATACCCCGGACCTAGCCTTATTGGCGTCCAGAGCGGCGCTGCGCATTCGAAAATCGGGCGATAAATTCTTACAAACACTGAAAACCAAAGGCACCTCTGTTGGGGGGCTCCATCAACGCGGTGAGTGGGAGTTTGAGATTGGTCAGGCGACCCCGGGTGGCTCGTTACCGTCGCTTCAGCCGGAATTGTTTCCTAAGGACGTTTGGCCGGAAAATCTGGATGTGGCTCAGTTAACGCCGGTGTTTGAAACCAACTTTACTCGTTCAGGTTGGTTGTGGCGATCAGCGAAAGGCTCTTTGATTGAATTGGTGTTGGATCGGGGGCAGGTAGTTTCGGGAAATCAAACCACAGCGCTGTCTGAAATCGAACTGGAATTGCTTGAAGGCGATGCCGCGTGCGTGTTCGATCTGGCGGAAGCCATAAGTCATCACCTACCAATGAAAGTATCGGACATCACCAAGGCGCAACGAGGTTTTGAGTTATTCCGGCCAGGCGCATGGCAGACCTCATCCATCGTGTTGGATGAGACATCAAGCGATGCCCGGCAATTGGAGTGGGTTATCCAGTCTCTGATGACATTAAATTCCGGCACGGATCAAAACGCCTTGGCAACAAGGCTGAATCGGCTCGTAGAAACCGGTTTTCTGCCTGCGATGGATGTCAGACCTTGGTTATTGCAGGGGAATATCAGTACACTGGATACTTTGAAGCTTGGTCAGTGGTTGTTGCGTTTGGCGCGTCATGCCTGGCAACGAGGGATGGCATAATCAGCGGTTTTCGCTAGCGCTAAGCAATTGAGTTCAGTGCCTTTCTGAAAGGAAACGATGCTGAACGGAAGGAATATGAATACGACAGAATGCGGTTCTGAATAGACGCAGGTAAGGACAGTTTGTGGACATCAATAAGTTATTAGGTAAGAAGCTCACGTTACGGGATTTAGTGGACATTCTGACTGCTCAGGGGCACATTTCCCCTGACGATGCCACCACTGTGTTTACCAATGTGAATACTTCCAAACACAGCAACCCGATTGAGCAATTGGCGTCGCTGCGGATTGCGGATCAGAAAAATTCCGAACGGGTTCTGGATGCGCCAGCCATCAGTGAGCACTTGGCAAAGATTTCCGGCCAGCGTTACTACCATATCGATCCTCTGAAAGTGGATGTGGCCTCCATTACGGCCGTGATGTCCTACGAGTTTGCCCAACAGCACCAGATTCTTGCACTGGAAGTTCACCCGACCGAGGTGATCATTGCGTCCAGTGAACCCTTTATTGATGATTGGGAAGGCGGTCTTCGTCATGTCTTGAGGAAAGAAATCAAACGGGCGGTGGTCAGCCCTGAAGATATACGCCGCTACACCGTTGAGTTTTACAATCTGGCCCGTTCGGTGAGTGGGGCCGCAACGGATCACAAAGGGCAGTCGGAAAGCAAAGTGACCAACATGGAGCAGCTGTTGGAGCTGGGCCGTAAAGGCAGTCACGATGCGAACGATCAGCACATTGTGAACATTGTGGATTGGTTGCTTCAATACGCATTTGACCAGCGCGCCAGTGATATTCACCTGGAGCCACGACGGGATCAGGGCGTGCTGCGTTTCCGAATCGACGGCGTGTTGCATTCGGTGTATCAGTTTCCGGTACAGGTAGCGACTGCGGTGCTTAGCCGGATCAAGATTCTTGGTCGAATGAACGTGGCGGAGAAGCGGAAACCGCAAGATGGCCGCTTGAAAACCAAGAGTTTGGAAGGCACCGAAGTCGAGTTGCGTTTGTCGACCATGCCTACCGCCTTTGGTGAAAAGCTGGTGATGCGGATCTTTGACCCGGATGTATTGCTTAAACCTTTCAGTGAATTGGGGTTAATTCAGGAAGACTTCCGTCGTTGGAATCAGATGACTCAGGAAAACAGTGGCATTGTGTTTGTAACCGGGCCTACCGGTTCGGGTAAAACCACCACCTTGTATTCCACCTTGAAAGCCTTGGCGACGCCGGAAGTGAATGTCTGTACCATTGAAGACCCCATCGAAATGGTGGAACCGGCCTTTAATCAGATGCAGGTTCAGCACAACATTGATCTGACCTTTGCCAGTGGTGTGCGTTCATTGCTTCGTCAAGATCCAGACATCATCATGGTCGGGGAAATTCGGGATCTGGAAACGGCAGAGATTGCTATTGAAGCTGCTTTAACCGGACACCTGGTGTTATCCACCCTTCATACCAACGATGCACCAACGGCCATTTCCCGACTGCAAGAATTGGGCATTCCCCCGTTCTTGATTAAAGCCACGGTACTGGGGGTAATGGCTCAACGTTTGGTGCGTCGCTTGTGCCCGCATTGCAAAGAAACCCAAGCCTTGGATGAAGCTGCCTGGGATCGTTTAACGCGCCCTTGGCGTGCCGGTGTACCGACCGAAACTTACGGTCCGGTCGGGTGTTTGGAGTGTCGGACGACAGGGTATCTGGGGCGTGAAGGTATCTATGAAGTGATGCCGATGACGGAGACGGTGAAAGAGTTCGTAAACGAGCAAACCGACATTTCCCAGCTTCGTGCACAGGCTTATAAAGAAGGCATGCGATCTTTGCGAATCAGTGGTGCCCAAAAGGTCGCCCGAGGCATCACCACCATTGAAGAAGTGATGCGGGTTGCGCCGTTAAATTAGTGTTGACCAGCACTCCATCAAAACAGTACTTCAAATTCAACGTAGGCAAAACCATCGAACCAGGGGAAAAGTAAAAACTCGGCTCCTAGGTGTTCGTTGCCTACGTACATCATAGGTGCCACCGCCGGAAATATTTTAGCGCCGTCGTCTTTATAGGAGGTGCGTTTTTTGGTGATCATGCCAGCGATTTTCGGCACAACTTTGACGTGTTCAAACTGGTAGGATTTACCCCAGGTTCTTCGTATCATCCAGGCTGAGCCTTCGTAGGAGTCTTTAAAAACGGTGGCCGCCCAGTCAATTTCTGTATTGTCTTCTTCGTAAAAGCGAACCAGCGCACCGACCGTGTTGTGTACTTCGTTGAAGTCTCGCCGCTCGCCGCTATTGTCTTTGGGTTCTTCACTCCAGTGATAAGAAAAGCCACCTAATATCAGTCCGTATTGTTTTTCGGATTCCTCTTCGGCGGCATAGAGTGACGGTAAGAACAAGAAGAAGCAAACAGCAGAAATCAGCGTTTTCATTGAAACTCCATAGTCATTATTTTTAATATCGCTCTGCTCGCTAGTTCAGAAAGGCACTGAATAGTACTGAATGGCACTGAGCGGGAGGGCCTAACTCTAAAAGCACTGGAAAGGTTAAGCAAGAACGAACCCTGAGAAAACAGGTCTTTTGTATTGCGAAAACGTATTCCAACAGGTGAATAGGGTTGGTATCCGTTGATCTCTACCGTTGAAAGGCAATCCTGTTGATTTAAGGGGGTTCGCAGATGATCGTTAACCTTGTATTGTTGAGGGACCTCTGAATGAGTCCCTAAGCCTACAATGAATAATGCAGGATGCGCATGTTACTAGCTGTTTCTACTCCATCTCATCGTCAACGTTGGTATGGCTATCTCAACGAACCCAGTGTTGAAAACCGGCTGTCTTTAGCGATTTCGGTATTCATCGCGACCATTATTATTCTAAACATTGTGGAAGTGATTATTGGGTCAATTCCCCAATATGGCCTTCGGATGAAGGAATGGTACTGGATGTCGAGCCAGGTCCTGGTGGTCTTCTTTGCTGTAGAGTATGTTGCCCGTATCTGGGTAGCAGCGGAGACGCCTCATGAAAGCGGAGCAAGAACAATTTGGCAGCGACGGCGTGACTATGTTTTCTCTCCGATGGGGCTGGTGGACTTATTTTCCTTCTTGCCGTTTGCATTGATCTTTGTGTTGCCGACGTCGGAATTCACAGACCTTCGAATTCTTAAGTTGTTTGCCATGGCGCGTTTGTTGAAGCTGACGCGTTATTCCACATCCCTGATGATTTTATTGCGGGTTTATCAAGAGAATAAACGCATTTTGTTAGCGGCCTTGTTTGTGATTATGGCGTTAACCTTTGTGGCGGCCGCAGGCGTGTATATCTTTGAGCATAAAGCGCAACCTAATGCCTTTGGCAGTATTCCGGCTGCTATGTGGTGGGCGCTGGTGACGTTAACCACCGTTGGCTACGGCGATGTGACGCCAATTACCGTTGGCGGCAAAATCTTTGGTTCGTTGGTGATTGTATGTGGTGTTGGGGTTGCGGCCATGCCTGCAGGGATATTTGCATCTTCGTTTGTTCAGTTGATTAAAGAGCAGGAAAGACAAAGACGTAGGGAGCGTCGGGTAAGCAAGGCATCTGGCAGTGTATTTGGTTCGATAGTTAGCGAACCTATTGGCGGTGCACAGCAGCAGAGTGGGCCGTTGAATCTTGAATTAACTCGATCTGAACAACTTGAAGTCGATTACCTGATTAAAGAGTTTGATTTGACCTTGGATCAAGCGGTTGGAGTAGTGATTCATTTCAGGCATTAGGCCAAGGAACCTCTGAACTAGCTCGCTCAATAAAAAACGGATCTCGCAATGAGATCCGTTTTTCGTTTATGAGGCCATTTGCCACAACATGCCGGATGCTATTTGATTTCCCGGTAATACGAGAAGATCTCTTCCAGACTTCTGCCCGGTTTCCACTTAAAGCTCTCACGGAACAGTGAGCCGTCGATGATTACCGGGTACTTGAAGTAATTCACAAGGTATTCCGGGAAGGAACGGGTGTTCATGAACTTGGCCACCAGTTTTGGTAACGACGGTGGTAGAGACAGTATCGGCAAGCGATTACAGCCACACTCAACGAGTGCATCCTGATAGGCTACCCAGTCGTCCGGAGCAACGTTGTAGATACCTGGTAGATTCTGGCGGAAGGCGGTGGCAATGGCTTCTGCCATGTCTTCCACATGAATGAACTGCATCAAGGGCGAGAAGCCAAACAAGATGGGTGCGTATTTTTGCGACAGCAGCATGGAGATGGTGTTTCTCACGCCAGGACCAACAATGTTGCATGGTCGTAAGATGGTGATGTGCAGGTCCGGATGCTTCCATTTATAAATGGTCGACAAGTTTTCCAGCTCTACGGAGTCCACCAGGTCCTGGGTAAGCTCAGAGGCTTTTAACGGGAAGGTTTCATCCAGTAAGGCCGGGTTGTAGGCGTCGGCACCGTAAACGTGATGCGTCGACAACACCAATACCTGATGCACGTTGTACTTAAGGCACAGATTAAACAGCTTCTGTGTACCCAATACGTTCATGTTATAGCGTCGCGTGCGGTTGGCTTCGTGTAATCCCATACGACCCAGATGCAGAACTCCGTCAAACTCGTAGGTTCTGAAAATGTCTTCAAAGCCACGTTTGTTGAAGTCTACCTTGTAGCTCGGGATGTCTTCGCCTAACTCAACGCGACGGCGAAAGTCGACCGCTACAATACGGTACTCGCGTTTTAGCACGGAGATCACGTGCTGAGCCAGTGCGCCTCCGGCACCGGTGATCAGAATTTGTTTGGTTTGATCAATGCTTGGCGTTGTTTTGGCTACGTCCAATTCTTTCTTGCTTTTGGTTGTCATGGTCAGAAGATCCGTTTTCTCTCCGCTAAACCTTTGTTGATCAAACCGCGAATGGCAGATTTGACCTGCTCAACTTGTTTGGTCACTTCTTGTTCGGTGATCTCGCGCCCGTTTTCCAGGGCTTGATTACCGAAATGTATCGGTTTGCCAAAATTTAAATGAACTTTAGCCGGGAAAATAAATGGCAATGCTATCGGTACATAAGGCACATGAAGCAACTTAGCGAGCGGTTTAATGTTGGCAATCGCCGGAATGGTTTCTTCACAGCCTACAACTCCCACTGGAATAATCGGTGCGTTGTACTTCATGGCCAGATGCATGAAACCGTTGCCGAATCGCTGAAGCTGATAGCGCTTACTGTAGAGTTTGCCTGACCCCCGGATGCCTTCCGGAAAGACGATGACGGCCTCGCCTCGTTCCAGCATTTTGGCGCAATTGAGCGGATCACCAATGACGGCGCCGACGGAATTCAAGAAATTCCCAAGGAAGGGAACGGTCGGGAAGAATCGCTCAATCATCGCCCGTGGTGCTCGTGGAGAGTGAGGGTTCATCTCCATCGCGATGCCAATCAGAGTGCCATCTAAAGGCAACTGACCGCTGTGGTTGGCGATAATCAGGCAAGGCCCGTCTTTTGGAATGTTTTCCAAACCGTCGGCTTCTACCCGAAAGTAGTGATCATAAAGCTGTTTGAACAGTGCAACACCAATTTTGTTGATGTCGCTATTGAAGCCCCACGCATCATAGCCTAAGGAACCCACTTCTTTAGGCATTTTGTCGATGTGTGACTCTAGATCCTTAGAGACCACAAGGCTCTTAATGAGTTTTCGCATCATCCTGATATACCATTACTTCGGTGATTGAGAACTACTGGAAAATAAGCGGTGTGAAGTTAGCACATTTCGATTGAAATGGTTGTGCGATATAGTCACTTAGCTATAGAGTAAAGGCTCTATTTCTCCATCTCTAATGCTTCTAAGCTACTGACATTGAGATGGATATTCAAGCAAATTTTTGTGAGAATGTAACAAAATGTTTCAAAGTGTTATTTTCAGCACAATTGCCTTCTTTGTTGGTCGATTGATTGTACTTTTAAAAAGGGCTGAAATAATTCTTTGATAGAATTGATTCTGGAAGCGCCAATGCAGCAGGACTTCCTAAATACACATGCTGTTTTTGTTTTCATGGATGGTATCTATGCAGCAGCTTTCATCTCTTGATGCGTCATTTTATTTTTTAGAAACAGAGCACACCCCTATGCATGTGGGTGGCTTGTACTTATTTGACAACAGTGACGCGGGACAGGATTTTACCTTTGCTCAATTCAGAGAGCTGATTCTTTCCCGTTTACACATAGCCCGTTTCTTTCGCCAGCGAATCATTGAGGTTCCACTTAAGCTGGATAATCCGTATTGGGTGGATGATCCGGATTTTCATGTGGATAACCATTTACTTCATGTTCCTTTGGGAAAACCTTCCAATCGGAAAAAGTTGGTGAACATGGCGGCAGCGGAGTTCGCAAAACCCCTGGAGCGTGATAAGCCGCTGTGGGAAGCGATCTTTGTGGATGGCTTTGATGAAGAGGAGTTTGGCCCGCACCGCTTTGCCGTGATTTTTAAATTGCATCATTGCGCGATTGATAATATCTCCGGCGAAGAGATGATCAGTGCTTTATTGGATGTTCAACCCAATTTGGCACGCACGGAAATCGCCCGCGAATGGAAGCCGGAGGAGTTGCCAACCGAAACCGAGTTGTTGCTTAAGTCTTATAAAAAGAAAGCGACTCAAATGGCGCAGCTGGGGCAAATAGCCCGGGAGTTTTTGGCCAATCTGACGAACTCCATTCTTAAAAAGCGTTTGGCGGAAGCAGCGGGGGATCAGCCCGGCTTCTTCAGTGCGCCACATACTCCGTTCAATGGGTCCATCTCTTGTCGTCGGGTGTTTGGCCATAAGGCACTGGATATGGCGCGGATTAAGGCCATTCGTGATCGGGTGGATGGGGCGACCGTCAATGATGTGATCCTGACCATATGTTCCGGCGCGTTACGACATTATTTAAACTTTAAACGGAATCTACCCAGAAAATCACTGATTGCCTTTTCGCCATTGTCTGTTCGTTCGCGAACCATTCATGCCTCGTTTGGTAATCAGATGTCGGCAACTTTGGTGCGTTTAGGGACTAATATTGAAGATCCGGTGGAACGTTTGTTGACGATACACAAGAGCGTTTCAAGTTCCAAAGTGTATAACCATGCGGTCAGTGCCGACAGTCTGACAGAAATCATTCCAACCACTACCTTGGCGTTGGCCAGTCGTTTGTATTCCGGATTGCATCTGGCGGATCGCCATTCGCCAATTTATAACCTGTCCATCACCAATGTTCCCGGGCCGCAGCGACCTTTGTATCTCGGTTCAGCCAAACTGGAAGCGCAAAGTAACTCTGCTCCCTTGTTTGATGGGTTAGGATTGGTGATTGTGGCTCTGAGTTATAACGGTGTGCTGGATATCGCGGTGACTTCAACGCCGGAAGTGATGCCGGATATGCAGATCATGACGGATGCCATTGGCATCGCTTTGAATGATCTGGAAGTGGCGATTGAAAAGTCGTCGGTGACGTCAGTGGAATCGGACCCGGCTGAAGGCCGTTCGGAATTGCCTGTGGTATTGACCAAAAGCATCTGGGATGAGGTGTTGGAGAAAGCCAAAGGGGCCGTGGGGATGGATACGTCCCAATAACACCGAGCTAATGGCCTTCGCCTGATAGCTGAATGAATATGAGTGAGGTGATCACTCCTCGGTGCGTCAGTTTAAACTAAAAGGGCCGAACAGGTTAGCTGTTCGGCCCTTTTGATTTTCGGGAGGCGTCACTATCAGAAGGTTCTGCAGTGAACTACGCCCGATTTGAGACCAGACTGTCGACTTTCTCGATATAGGCTTGTTTTGCTACGTCTCGATCCAAGCCCTTCTTGCGGGTCCAGGCATCAAACTTATAACGGTCGGCGACCTTGGTCAGACCAGGACGTTTACCGGACACGTCGCCAATGGTGGCTTGTTTGTAGAGCGCGTAAAGTTCGCCCAAGGTGGCGTTGTCCGGCTTGGAGGTCAAGGTCTTAACATCTTCAGACGCTTTGGCGAACAGTTCTTCCAGGCTTGGTTTAGCTGGTTCCAGAGGTGTTTCTTCGACGGTTTCCGTGATGCTTTCTTCCTGAAAACCTGGTGCGTCGTTAAGCGCCTGTTCACCGACTTCAATCAATTCGTTCAAGGTGGTTTTCGCATAATCGCGGGTTTTTATAGCGAGCCCAATACCGGCATAACTGGCTAATTTCCCCATCTCGATGACCTGCTCGGCAAGTTGATCAATCGGTGGCGGGATGTCCTGATTCAGTTTCGGAGGAAGTAAGTCGGATAGCTTTTGCGGAATTAGCTCAAATAATTTCATGCGATGCTCTCACGTTAGGTCAAACCAAAGGACGTCCGTTTGTCCTGGGTTATTTCATTTAATTTGACGTAAGCATGCAGAAATAAATTAGAAAAGGCCACCTAGAGAGGACTTATCCATAGGCTTCTAGCCCGTCGGTTTATGATCCGGGCGATTAATCAAGGGTTAGGGTCGTTAAACAGGTGCGCATTGCATGGGAGGTAATTAGGAAAGTGCTCCACAAAACTCTGCTGTAAAAACTGGCTTTTATTATCAAATGTCTCCGAAATACCATGAAAGGGCTGGAGCGCCCGTTGGATGATGTCTTTAGGAGAGGCTTCTCCTTCCAATTCGGAGTAATTGAGCAGTGCATATTCAGTGAGCTTCTCAAGCAGAATGTTTTGGTTCATTTCCGCTTGTAAATGCAAATGCAGGGTTTTGTCTTTTCGTAACCGCTTAATATGTTCGTGGCCATAGAGACCTTCCAGTAGGGTGGCTCTGGCGGCCAGGAGTTCCATGGTTTTAATGGTCCAGCCATGGTGACGGAAGATGCGATCCAGGTCTTCCGAGAGTGTTTTTTCCCGAAGCAGATCTGTGCTGGACAGATAGTGAATCAGCGAAGAAATGTATTTTTCATTTTTTATAGAGAGGGGGATGAGAATGTTGATTCCAAAGAAGGAGCTACGGTCGGCCCATAGTACAGGGTGATTTCGGTTGTACTCGGTAACGGCTTGGGCTAAACGATCAAGCGCACCGTCAAATTGATTTTGATGCACCAGAATATCAAAAAACAGAACTTCGGAAGTAACGACTTTGTTGCGTGGAAAGGCTTTCCGAAAATTTTTGGGTACTTGTAACTCAAAGAAGTTTCCTTGACTGTCGAGCTCCCCGAACTCGAGTGACAGTATTCCGTCTTCGTTTATGTGTTGGCCCAGTGTGGAAGCGTATTGAGTCAATAAGTTGTGTAAATGATTCAGAGATTGCTCAATGGAGTAGGGATCATGTAGGTAGGCGATGATTTTCATAAGTGTGTGTAATGAACCGGATAAAGTGGATGGAAACACAAGCATCGAACTAAAGGTGTCTCTTCAATCTAGACAGCGGGGGTCTGTATTACCAACTTTAAGAAGTGCGTCTGTCGGTTTTTGGTGTAAACATGTGTAAGCCGATCGCCATAAAAGTCGGTCTCTTGACTTGAAAACAAAGAGATAGAGCTGTAAAACTGATGACCACCATTGATTTTGTGTCTATCTTGTCTTGTTTGGTTAAAGGCGGAGGCTTTGGCCTGCGTGTTTGGGTGAATCGGTTTATACTAAGTTTAAGGATGATTCAGGTCGGGACGAAATTGATTTACCCTGTTCAAGAAAGTTACTAATGAAAAAATTATTTGTATCTCTGTTGTTGATACTCTTCTCTTTCAGTGTGATCGCGGAAGAGAAAGTTGTATCTACCCGTGGTAAGGCGAAGTCAGGAACGGCTTCAATTTCCATCGAGAATCTGAAAGAACAAAAGCTTGATGTTAAAACCAAATTCAATAAAGCGCGTAGTGTGTATCGTTCCGAAATCGCCCGATTTTGGCCGGAAGTACTGACGACAGACACTACGCGATGGGTCAGTTACTCGTCTGATTGGTTGATTCGTCGCCAATTAGACTACAAAAAATCCCGTATCGAGCTTTCCATTCAGCATAAAAAACTTGATGGTCTGAATATTTCCGGTATGGGAATGCATACTGCTTTACGTAAACATGCCGAGCAGCAGTTGGATGAAATTTTACGTAAAACGGTGTTACAGGCGTTTGCTGAAGATCCTTCCTTTGCGGAATTATTCTCTAATAAACCGCCCCGTGGCGACAGTTTATTGATGGGGGCTCTGTTCAAAACGGCAAACCCCAGTGATCGCACTATAGAAAAGGTTAAAGCCAGTTTATTGGCAAAAGCTTATGTTCGTTATCCGGCGGTGGCGGCCCGTGTGCCTGCTGTTAAGCTGGGGAGTTTATCAACGGACTTTATTATCCCGCTTCCTCAGCGTTTTCGGTCTTTGCCTTCCTGGTTGGTCAATGAGTTTAAAGAGAGTGGCTTGTCGTCGAAAAGTGACCAGCAGGTGATGCAGGCTATCTCGTTTGCAGCCACCCGAAATAATATGGCGGCGGCGGATGGTGAGCGATTTGGTTTGCTTGGGCTGTCGTTGGACAGTGTAATGGCCGTTCAGCCGGATTTGCTGTTGGAGGATGACTCTTTCGCCTATTTGCTTGATCCGAAAGATAATATGGATCTCGGGGTGCGTTATTACTTGTGGCTGCTGAATGAATTTGGTGGCGTCAGAAAAGGCTCGAAGCGGCGCTTCATTGTTGCGATGGCGTTCTATCTGGGTAAAGACCGTTTGATGGAAATTCTTAATGAAAATAGTATCAATTCACTCAATAAATACTCAATTAAATCCTTGTATGCAGAGTTGAAGGGGAGTGGTGCGTTAACAGAGAAAGAGCAGGTGTATCTGGCGGATCTGGTGGATTATCGTAAGCGACAGGTAATGGGGGCTTAGCCATCTAATCAGCTTTAATTAATGCTCTGGTATTAGGGCTTTAATCACCATTGCTTAATACAACACATCAAAGAAGCTGGGCATGTCCCGGCTTTTTTTTATGACAATTTTTATGATGGCTATCGTTTTCAATGATTGCTAACTGTTGGGCTTGAGCGTCTGAAAACGGCAGAAAATAGCAGAAAGAAAACAATGGAAGAATAAATAACAGAAATTACTAAAAGATATCGTTTGAAGAGATAAATTTGGGAATAAAAAAGAAAAAGATGGCAGGGGTAGCTGGATTCGAACCAACGCATGACGGGATCAAAACCCGTTGC
Source organism: Pseudomonadales bacterium (assembly GCA_041590855.1). Taxonomy (GTDB): domain Bacteria; phylum Pseudomonadota; class Gammaproteobacteria; order Pseudomonadales; family Litoribrevibacteraceae; genus Litoribrevibacter. The sequence goes on along the minus strand of JBFHTA010000022.1, from coordinate 7,643 downwards.
CTTACCGCTTGGCTATACCCCTGTAAATGGTGCGGAAGGAGAGACTTGAACTCTCACGCCGTGAAGCACTGGAACCTAAATCCAGCGTGTCTACCAATTCCACCACTCCCGCACGGAGTGCTTGTTTTGGGCTGTTGCCTTAACAAGTGGCGCTCATTATACGAAGAAAAAAAACGTTGTAAACCCCTTGAATGAAAAAAATAAAAAAAATTATAGTGTGTGTCTAAATTCGGGGTTAATCAGGAAAAGTCATGCGAAGGTTATGTTGGGGTTTTACGGTTTTGGGCTTGTTTCTCGCGTTATGGGTGCAGGCAAGCGAAGAGGGGTTGGTCACTTGGAAAGGAAGTTTTCAGCAGGGGGCATTATTAATCGGCCAGCTGAATTCACCTGAGGTGATTGAGGTAAAAACAAAAGATAAAACGTTAATCATTAATAAGCAGCGGAGTTTTGGGCTGGGGCTGGGGCGCGATTACGGAGACAAGCTTGAACTGACCTTTCATATGAAAGACGGACAAACGTTGAAGCGTCAATATCAGGTACAAAAACGTGATTATAAAATTCAGAAAGTAGAAGGGGTTCCGCAACGAACTGTGACTCCGGACCCGGAACATCTGAAGCGAATCCGTGCCGAAGCGGCAAAAGTTAAAAAGGCCCGTGCCAAGTCGGCAGACAAAGAGCATTACCTGGAATCTTTTATTTGGCCAGCCAAGGGATTAATCAGTGGTGTTTATGGCAGTCAGCGATATTACAACGGTCAGCCGAGACGACCTCATTATGGTTTGGACATTGCTGCACCGGAAGGTACGCCTGTCATTGCTCCTGCTTCTGGTGTGGTTGTGCTGGCGGAAAAAGATCTGTTCTTTTCTGGTGGCACAGTGGTGTTAGATCATGGACACGGCATCAGTTCCAGTTTTTTACATATGAGCCAGATCAGTGTCAGCGTCGGGCAGGAATTAAAGCAGGGGGACAAAGTCGGTGAAATCGGGGCAACAGGGCGAGCAACCGGAGCCCACTTGGATTGGCGAATGAATTGGTTTGATCAGCGGGTTGATCCGCGATTATTGATGAAGGAGCCTACGCCTCCAAAACAATAATAAGCGCAAGATCGGGAAAGTTGCAGGCAAAAAAAAAAGCCCAGTCGATGACTGGGCTTTTTAGTATTCTGGTGCCGGCACCAAGAGTCGAACTCGGGACCTACTGATTACAAGTCAGTTGCTCTACCAACTGAGCTATGCCGGCAACGGGGCGAAATAATAGCGATGGTATCTTGGGGCGTCAATGATTTTTTTCAAAAAAGTAAGAGAGTTATGTAACTATTTGTTTGTTTTTGATGATGAACTAGCTCACATAATGAACAATTTTTTACATACGGGATTTAGCAAAGTAATCAATTGTTGTTATAGTTCCAGGTGTAATAACTATAAAAACAATAATTGGAACAGGTTAAACCTGTCGGAGGATGGTTATGAGCCAGCCTAGCACTCAAGCAATGGATCTATCCCACGTCTCTACTAACGTTCAATCTGAAGAGACTACCCAAGATGTAGCGGCCAGTGGTCGTGTTGCGCAATTAACAGAGCGCGTTTTTCCTCGTTTACGGATGAAAGCTGAATATCAGGTTTGTATCGGCTTTGATCAAATGTTTTCAAGCCTTCCGTCTATGGATGATGGCTGGTGTGCCGATGAAGAGACATCTTCCAATGCACAGATACACACAGTGACTGAAACCTCAGATGGCGATTTGCTGCGTTTCTCTTCCTATGAGGAAGTGATGGCCGATGTCGCTTTGGAATCGTCAGAAGTTGCCTCTGTGGAGGTAATTGATGTCAGTGCCGGAGGCTTTTGTCTTGAAGTTGACCCAAGAGCGGTTGGCTATCCAAGAATTGGTGATGTTATGGGTGTTCGAGAGCACCAAAAAGCCGACTGGAAGGTGTGCGTCATTCGTTGGTCCAGACCCTCAACCGAGGGAGTTCAATTGGGCGTCGAGCTGTTATCACCGGCAGCTTACAAGACCATCTTACGTGATCCTTACACTCAGGCGGTGTTGTCACCCGCAGTGTATATGCCGGGTATGCCTCTGGTCGGGCTGCCGGATTCGGTGTTACTGCCGCAGAATCGTCAGGTTTCCAATGGGGATAAAGCCCTGGTACGTCGCTCTGGCGAGGACCAGCCCTTCCTGATGGACAAAACCGGGTTGATCACAGGGTCAGTAAAACGACTGTTTATTTCTGCCGTAAAAACACAGGAAAACCCAACCCGTGTGGACATCGCAGATTCAGACATCTGGGCCAGCTTTTAGACATTGCCCAGTGTTTGATGGAGAGCCCCAAACATCCTAACTTCTCATCGTTGTTAAAAGATGACTGCTGCATGGAATGCCCGTCAATTTAAACACATAAGGACAAATAGTGTTTATTTGATGGGCATTTTCATGTCTACCTGACTATCTTTAAAGGGATTACCTTGAAAATGTCGGAACAAGGTTAGGTGGAGAATTTTAATAATATTTCGGAGATCAATACTATGAGCCGCATTGCTCAAGCCCAGTTTAAATCGCGTCTGGGTAATCTACTTATTAATAAAGGCTTGGTGACAGAGCAGCAGCTTGCTCAGGCTGTAGACCATCAAAAAGTATCGGGTATCAGGCTGGGTGAGGCGCTGGTTTCTCTGGGTTTCCTCACAGAGCGACAAATTTCCAGAGCGCTGAAACGTCAGAGTAGTATTCGTTTTGCGGCTACGTTAGCAACGGCGATGATGATGCCATTCCAGGTCGTGAAGGCGGATTCTGCTCGCATTGAAAACGATGAGCCCCCGGCGCAAGAACTACAGAACAAACCAGGAATGGGCGGATTACAACCGCTTGATGAAATGGAAATGGATGCGGTCACTGCGCAAGGTATTCGTGAAGACTTGCTGGGGCTTATTGAAAACCCTGAAGATGCAGACGGCTACGAGACGATGGAAACTGTGGCAAAAATTGCTTTGCCTGTGTTGGCCATGATGGAAGCGGATACCTACGTAGAGGGTGTTGAATACGATGGGACTCCAACGGCTAAAGTACACGCTGACGGTTCTTTAGAAATCGCCGTTCCCACTTCCATTGGTGAAGTTCGATACGAGAACCTCAGAGTGGCAGGGGCACCAAAGACAGAAAGTTTTGGCACCATTACACTGCGTAATATTGATTTCTCTGGTACCCGGTTGGTGATTCGCCCCAGATCATAGTGATCTAACCCGGTTGATGTTTTAAGTACCGTTTACATACCAAAGTAACTTCAAACCACCCCGAGCTTAACCTTGGGGTGGCTTGTAAGTCTTCTTAGCGATTAACCGTACGTTATTTCCCTTAGTTGTTTCAGTCTGTGTACCCTTTTGGCGCTTTCCCGCCGCTTATCTTTTTTTAGTGCTTTCCTGAGCGCATCTCTTCTAAATAGGACTAACTTTAAGAGTATCAGTAAGTGCGCTCAGCTGTTTTGGGCCTGCATTATCTGGAAGTGGTTTATGTCCGACATCGAATGGGTTTTACACTCAGATCTCTATCGCCCTTTGCTCAATAAGTGGCAGCATACTGTTAATGTTATGGCTGAAGCTTGTCATTCGCCAGCGGGATATATTGTGCAATCCACCTCGCAGGGGTTAATGGCGGTGGTGGCGTCTGAAAAGCAGGAAATCCGATATGGCACAGGCTCCGTGGTGAGCATGGATGTAAATCTCTATTGTAAGAAAGTTATTGAAACCAAAGACCCGCTTTATGTACCGGATGCCACCCGGGACCCTTTTTGGGATGATAACCCCGAAGTGTCGGATGGCTTGATTTCTTACCTTGGTTTACCCATTTTCAAACCCAATGGTGAATTGTTTGGCACCATTTGTGTTTTGGATGTCAAAGCCACCAATTATGACCCTATTTATCCAAAGCTGTTGGAGCAGTTTAAGAACATTATTGAAGGCGACTTGGAGCTGATTCAGCGAACCCAGGCGCTTGAAGCGATCGCAATTACGGATGAACTCACCGGGCTGTATAACCGTCGGGGATTTCATGCACTGGCGCAACAACATCATAAACTGGCTTTACGTATTGGTTGCAGTATGGGGTTGTTGTACCTCGATATTGATGACTTGAAAGAAATCAACGATGTGATTGGTCATGAAGCCGGAGATGAGGCCATCATCAAGGTAGCCAAAGGGATGCAGCACTGCTTGCGGGATAATGATATTTCAGCCCGGATCGGTGGGGATGAGTACGTTGCGTTGGTGTTACTTTCTGAAATAGACACCTTACCTGTGGTGATTCAGCGAATGAATCGATATTTCAGCACCCAGACATTATCCGACGGGCGTCCTTTGAGAGTCAGTATTGGCGGGATTCTGGTTCCCGAAGTCGATATGGACTTTGATCAGCTATTGGACTCTGCGGATCAAGAAATGTATCGCACCAAGCGAGAGAGAAAAGCAAGCTGATTGAGGGCGCTTATCGTCCTCAATCATGGGTTCAAAGCCATCACTTAAAGTGCGCTTTCCTTACCTTTTACTCTTTTTTCTATTGGCTGTTTTCCCGTACAAAGGCTACAACCTGTTGAATTACATCATCATCTCGAACGGTTTTGTTATGCCCCAGAGAGTCCGTAATGATAGTTCTGGTATTAGGCCGCTGCTGTAATTCGGAAGCGACAGCAATAGGTACCTGATGATCCTTTCGGTCGTAACAGTAGAGTTGTGCGGCGTGATAATGCTGCTGTCTCAGATCGTATTCTGACCAGAATCCCGGATTAAACTTTCTTTCCATACGTTGTTTCAGCTGGTCAATTACTTCTGTTGGTAAGCTTAATTGATGCTTAAAGCCTTGTACTATATGCGACAAACTCATCGGGGTATTTAGTACCACATGAAACTTAACATCCGTTCCTGTATTCATGGCCCGGTGGCTGGATAACCCTCCGATGGAATGACTGATGATTCCAATGGGTTGTTCACGCTGATACAGCAATTGAATAATGTCGCAGATTTCTTCGGCATTGGTTGTCTTACCTGTTGCCAAGCCGTGACCTGGTGCATCAAAACTGATGACTCGATAGCCTTGTGTTACCAAGGATTGGGCCAGTTGTCGGAATTGGCCGGAATGACCTCCCCAACCATGTACAACCAAAACGGTCGGTCCTGCTCCCCACTGGTAAACCGGAATTGTCTCATTCCTGAACGTCATTTTTTCTTGATCTGCAGACGTTAGCCACTGATGATCCTGCTCGCTGATGGGGCGTGATTGTGGTGTGAACCAGAGCTTGAAAACCAGTTTTCCTGCTAATTGTGTTGATAGTACATTGACCGCACGTAGCGTTTTACCAGCCAAGTGTACCGGCAGTGGTTGGTTGTGTTGCTTTGTGAAGGCTTCTATATGAGCAAACCATTGATGTTCAGTAACAGGCTGTAGTGAAAGGCTTTCTTGATGAGCCTCTGAACCGGGTAGTTGGTGTTTTATTGCGCTGTTCATAGGTTTGTCTCCTGAATGATTCGTGCAACTATTTTGCAACTCTGATCATCAGGATATCGTGTTAGGATTCTTGGTGGAGGTGTCGCTTTGGGCACTTTTAATGCTGTTTCTGACGAATCAAAGACGATTTTATGTCGAAAATAGCATTAGTGATGTCGATGGGGACGTTCTTTAGGCGGGGGAATCCCCGTATACTCATTTACTTACATGCATTCATTGACCAGCATCAGGTGGGCCGTATGAGTTCTATTCGAGTGGATATTCTAGTGGGGGATCGGTGTCAGGCATCCGGAGTTTTCTCTGTAATCGATACCTTTATCGCTGCAAACTATTGTTATCGGAAATCGTCCGGCTTGAAAAAGGATATTTTCTCTTTTCAAATGATTGGTCGCTGCACAGAGCATAGGGCATACAATGGCTATCCCATTGGCCAGATTCAATCGATCAATGAAGACGAACGTCCGGACATTTTGGTGGTTCCTGGTGTCGGAGAGGCTACCGCCAATGAACAACGGTTGGCGCATTCTTTAAATGAATACGATGATTACATCCAGCTGATTCGTACATGGCATAAACAGGGCACCGTGATTGCCGGGGTTTGTCAGGGCAATTTTCTATTGGCGTCGTCCGGCATTGCGGCCAACAGGGTGTTGACCACCCATTGGATTATGGAGGACCAGACCAATAAGCTGTTTCCGGAGCAGGCGTTTGATGTAAACCAGTTGATGCTGGACCATGGTGATGTGATCAGTGTTGGTGGGGCATCGGCTATTGCTCAGATGGTGTTGTATTTGATTGAGCGCTTTCACAGCCGTGAACTGGCATTGCAAGCAGGGCGGTTAATGCTGATTGAACCGGTAAAAGATGTGCAAACACCGTTCAGTATGTTTCTCCCGAATCGAACCCATGGCGATGGCTATGTTGCTGAATTGCAGGATCTTTTGGAACAGAACTTCCGCGAAGTTGAATCCCTGCCTGAGTTGATGAGCCAGGTTGCCATCAGTGAGCGACAACTAACCCGTCGATTCAAGCAGGCAACCGGAGAAACACCGATTGCTTATCTGCAACGACTACGGATTGAATTTGTTCGTCGCGGTCTGGAAACCACTAATAAACAGGTTAACAGTTTGATCTGGGAATCCGGCTATGAAGACGTCAGTTCTTTCCGCCGCTTATTCAAGAAAACACTGGGCATTACCATGACGGAATATCGCCAACGTTATGGGCTGTTACACCGCCCCGGTGTCAAGTACGATAGTGCCCTGAGTATTCAATAGTGTCAGGACGACAGCGTGTACATATCAGAAATCTCCGAGCGATCCGGTTTATCCATTCATACTTTGCGTTACTACGAAAAAGCCGGGTTGCTGAATTCAATCGCACGTGATGCTTCCGGGCGTCGTGTGTTTTCTCGTGTCGATCTGGAATGGCTGACATGGATTCAACGGCTGAAATCCACAGGTATGCCACTGAAAGACATCAAGCGATTCGCCGAACTGCGTTTATTGGGTGATCAAAGTTTTCCCGATAGGAAGATCATGCTTCAAGAACATGCGGAACAGTTACGAAAAGATATTCGCCGACGCCAGGAAGAACTGGCCATTGTCGATTACAAAATTCAAGCCTATCAAGAAAAAGAAAATGAAGTCTTGACCTAGAGTTAACTCTAGCCAGTACCATCTCCGAATCATTCAAATGAGACGGAGTTTTCAATGTTACAATCAGGATTTTATATTACGGCTGAATTACGAGTGAAAGATGAACGTAAGCTAGAGGAAGCGAAATCAGCGTTAACGGCCTTATGTCTTGAAACCGAAAAAGAGCCCGGCTGCAGCTTGTTTACTTTGCACCAGTGTTCTGAAGAAAAGGGGCGCTTCTTGTTGTGGGAACGCTTTGACGATGAAGCTGCGTTTAAACAGCATTTTGAAGAACCACATACAAAAGACTATCTTGCCAAAGATTTAACAGAGATCATTCAGGTATTTAAAAGCAACCTTGTTCTTTAAGTTCCTAGGGAACATCTGAACAAGTCCGCTCTAGCTCAGCGGGCGCTAGAAAAACGTTAGAACAAGGCGAGCTTCGTAGAGAATGTCGAGGCCTTTTCAAGAAGTTCAACACAGTTATAACGTTTTTAAAGCCCCGCCCTCTGGGGCCT
>JBFHTA010000021.1:0-23261 GCA_041590855.1 Pseudomonadales bacterium | reverse complement strand
AGCGAAAGGCAATTTCAACAATACGTTTGCCAGTTCCATTGCCTTGTCCAATGCGGTTTTAGGTTCGCAGGTTTGGTTGATGAAGCCCCACTTCTCTGCTTCCTGAGCGCTGAAGAAACGACCCGTCATCAATAGCTCGGCGGCGATTTTCGGGCCAACGTGCTTCTCTAATAAGTAGCTGGATGCTCCTTCCGGACACACGCCAAGATTTACAAACGGCATACGGAATTTGGTGTTCTCGGCTGCAATCACCATGTCACAGTGCAATAAGATGGTCGAACCAATACCAACTGCCACTTTCTCAACCGCAGCAATCACTGGCTTCTTTAAGCCGTTGCTGGTTTCAATTATGCCCTGAACGCAGTTCATCAACTCTTCGTGATCATCTCCCACCAAATCCGACAAATCATTACCGGCGGTGAATACGTTGTTCGCACCGGATAATACGATCACTGATGCCTCTTCCGATTGGTCTGCCTCTTTAAGCCCGGCAATGATGTCCTTATAGGTCTGGGCGCGAATGGCGTTCAAACACTCAGGGCGATTGATTTGAAGGTGAGCAATACGGTTTTCAATGGTCAAGGTAATGTCTTGATACATGATCGGATTTCCTATGCGATGGATTGAGTGATCCGCTATTGAGCGAACACTTAATATAAGCAGACGACACTTTAGTGGGTGAGCGTGTTGTGTACAAGTTTTTCGGGAGGTGAGAGGCTAAATGACTGCGAATTGGCTGTGATAACCGTACTGCGTATGTATATCACGGAAGTATGCTGTAACTGTTTGATTTCTGTAGCTACCTAAGGGGAGAGGTACAAACTCAGTACGTAGTTTCTTTCTAGTATTGGAGTGCCACGAGCGACCTCATTGATTTGTATAATTTTCCATGAATAATGGTACGAAAATGGATATGTTTGCGTGGTACGAGGAATTAACTCTTAAACTTTCAGAGTGCTGAAGAATAAAATTGATGAAATTGAAAAAGTAGACTGGAATCGATACTCGGGGTCGCCTTGGTATAAACCGGAGGGCGTAGCACCAATCTTAAAGCGACTCGCAGATCTTACGAAAAAAGATCAGGCTGAAAATGTAGGGTATCTAGTTCTTTCAGCTATTGGCAATGATCATGCGGGTACATATTACCCAGCAATTGAGTCTGCTCTAGACATAATCATTGATGTTGCAGAGCAAGTGGATAATTTAGTTTCAAGGCAGTGTGCTTTAGGAGTGTTATACGACCTAACCTGTTTTCACGCAGATCTGGAAGGTTACTCAAAAACGAATACTGAAGATATAGAGAAGTGGGTGAGTGAAAAGCTTGCACCTTACGAACTATGAGTGAAACCAACAAATCAAAGCTCGTTGATATGGTAAAGCGGTTACCTTTGTTGTTTCACACAAGCTGCCATCTTCACCGTGTTGGTGTTTGAGGCGACATATGTCAAAACAAGTCGAGAGTTTATGAGCCTTTATACTTTGGTAATCGATTTCGATGGCGGTACTTATATTGCTCAAGGTGAAGCTGATAGCGTCATCGACGCTCCAAAGAGATGTGTTCTTAACTGGGATATTAGAGATTTAAAACACGTATTAACTGAGCAAGATAGGTCAGTTTTACTCGCCTTGCTCAACGAAGAAGAGTTTGTACCATTAAATGGGGTTAAAAATGTTTGGTGTGGTTGTGTTAATTTGCATCAACACCTTTTAACTTTAAATTTGGTGCGCACTGATAATGCCGTATAACCTACTGAGTAATGCACGGGATCAGCAAAAAGGCTCTGGACTCGCTACCGTTTGTCTATTCGCAGGGCGTTATTGAATTAATACATGAAAATCAATCGCATACATAACGATGAAGGTGAATTTCGTTGCTTTGAGGTAGATAACAGAATTATCTCTCGTAGCGGAATGTCTAAAGTTATTTCTCAAATTCCCGGTGTTCAAATTACTTATTTTCCAAAATTCTATAGTAGTGAAGTATTTTGTGAATTTGAGCTAAATGGGAAGAAGTTTGAAGCAACTGAGCCATATGGGGATAGCTCTATTTATGATGTAGTAGCACAAGAGCCAAACCTAATTGAAATGAATGTAATTGCAGATCATTTTGAAAAATCCAAGCCCATAAAAGGTGGCGATTTTGGCCAAAGAGTATTTTTTCTATTTAATTGGTGTTTAGCATCTGCTTTTTGGATTGGAATAGGTTGTGCTGTATTTTGGGGTTATAACAAGATATTCAGTTAACAAAGTCAGCTAGTTAGACGCATTCAGTACCCCTTCAAGCAAATGTTATATGTCTATGAGCATCGAGATTACATCAATAGAAGCAGTTGTTCTTCCAGATTATGTGGAAACGATTATTGGTTCAGAAACTTATGAAAGGCAGGCCCCTTTACTTGCAAAATTTAAAGTTTCCGTAAAATCAGAGCCTCGTATTGATGACTTAATCTTCGAAATCAGGGAGCAAGGAGACGGTACTCCTTCAATAGGTGAATACTACGAAGATCAAGTATTTAATGAAATCCAAAAGTTATTGCCTGAGAGTTTAAAACCGAAACAAAAAGTTAGTCTATCAAATGGCTTAATTGCGTTCCTTCAAATCGAGACGTTTAAGTTTTGGTCAGGGGAAAGGGCTTCCTTTCCTATTAAATACAATGGAAATATTTAACAAGTAAAGGTTGGGTCTCTTTTCGGATTGGACGTACTAAAGCACGTCCTTTTTGGGAGCTCACTTCCTCAACTTCGCAATCCACTGATCCAATTTATTCGCAAAATCCCTGCGCTCGGTTTGGTTCATGGCGGCTGGCCCTCCGCTGATTTGGCCTGCGCTGCGCATGTCTTCCATAAAGTTTCTCATGGTCAATCGTGGGCCAATGTTGCCTTTGTGCAGGCTTTCGCCGCGCGGTGTCAGTACGGTGGCTTTCAGTTCGATGACTTCACCGGCCAGTGGAATATCGCCAGTGATAACCAAATCGCCTTCAATGACATTCTGGGCAATGTAGTGGTCGGCAACGTCGAAACCGGGCATCACTTGTACCGTGCGAATGAATTTTGAGGGTGGCGTGGACAGTGGCTGATTAGCAACTAGAATCAACTCTATGGCAGCGCGGTCGGCGGCTCTGAAGAGAATATCTTTAATGACGCGTGGGCAGGCATCGGCATCGACCCAAATAGGCATGAATTTTTCCTGAATATGTTTTGATACGAAAAGGAACATGCATTATAACCGCTAACTCGCTATACTGCGCGCCTGTGAAACGTATCCACTTAAGGATTAATAGAGAACCCCGCTGAAATCGTCTGCACCGGCTTTGTGTGCGAACGAAATACGTTGGCGGTTCCCCGGGTTGCCAAGGTGGCGACCGTGTCTGATGTTGATCTGTCTTGATCCTAGGGTGGTCCGTTATTTTTTCTCCTTTCTCTATAAGGCCTCCAAATGTCAGATGAGTTAAATGTGACCTTCGAGGATCTGGGTTTACCAGATCATGTCTTGAAGGCACTCAAAGACGTGGGTTATGAAACCCCTTCTCCGATCCAAGCCCAAACAATTCCATACGTTATGGAAGGACACGATGTCCTGGGTCAGGCTCAAACCGGTACCGGTAAAACTGCAGCGTTTGCTGTACCTCTGGTTGCATCGATCAACCTTCGTAAGAACAAGCCTCAAGCCTTGGTATTGGCACCGACCCGTGAGTTGGCGATCCAGGTAGCGGAAGCGTTCCAAAAGTACGCTGCGCGCCGTAAAGGTTTCCATGTACTTCCGATCTACGGTGGTCAGGATTACAGCTCGCAAATTCGTGCGTTGAAGCGCGGCGTTCAGGTGGTTGTAGGAACACCCGGTCGTGTGATGGACCATATGCGTCGTGGCACGCTGGATCTGTCCGATCTTCAAACCTTGGTGTTGGATGAAGCCGACGAGATGTTGCGTATGGGCTTCATTGATGATGTTGAGTGGATTCTTGAGCAGACACCGGAAGAGCGCCAGATTGCGTTGTTCTCGGCGACCATGCCGAAAGAAATCAAGCGCATCGCGACTAACTATCTACGCGATCCGAAAGAAGTCACTATTAAGGTGAAAACCCAAACGGCCTCTACCATTCGTCAGCGTGTATGGATGGTGAGCGGTATGCATAAATTGGATGCCTTGACCCGTATTCTGGAAACCGAACCGTTCGATGGCATGATCATGTTCGTGCGTACCAAGAATGCGACCGAAGAGCTGGCTGAAAAGCTGGAAGCCCGTGGTTATTCAGCGGCGGCACTGAACGGTGATATGGCTCAGGCGTCTCGTGCCCGTACCGTGGAACGTTTGAAGAACGGTCAGTTGGATATTTTGATCGCAACCGACGTAGCCGCACGTGGTCTGGACGTTGAACGTATCACTCACGTGATCAACTACGACATTCCTTATGACACCGAAGCGTACGTACACCGTATTGGTCGTACCGGTCGTGCGGGTCGTAGTGGTGAAGCGATCTTGTTCGCAGCACCGCGTGAGCGTCGTATGTTGCGTGCGATTGAGCGCGCGACCAATAAGAAGATTGAAGAAATGACCTTGCCGTCCACGCAGGACGTAAACGATCGTCGTGTGGCGCGATTCAAAGATCGTATTACCGAAGCGATGAGCGCAGAAGGGGATTTCCAGTTCTTCCAGGAGCTGATCGAACAGTACCAGAACGAGAAGAACATTCCGGCGATTGAAATTGCTGCAGCCTTGGCGAAGCTGGTACAAGGCGATGAGCCTTTGTTGCTAAAAGATCGACCTAAGCGTGAACGTCGTAAAGATTTTGAAGTACGTGATGGCGAAGGCAAAGGCCGTGATCGTGGCGATCGTCCTAAGCGTGAACGTGGTGAGCGCGGCGAACGTAAGCCTCGTGATACCGGTGTGCCTATGGAAGAGTTCCGTATGGAAATTGGCCGCGCCGATGGCGTAGAACCGAAACACATTGTGGGCGCGATTGCCAACGAAGCGGACATTGAAAGCCGTTATATTGGTAGCATCGACATTCATGATGATCACGCGTACGTTTCTCTACCGGAAGGCATGCCTGCCGAAGTATTCGAACACCTGAAAGGCGTTCGTATCGTAGGTAAACAAATGCGTTTATCAAAGGCCACACAAGGGCCTAAGCCACGTAAAGGTCGCAGTGACAAACGTCGTCCTGGTAAAGGCCGTGGTGATAAGAAAGGGGCTCCGCGTAAGCCGCGTTCCTCTGAGGATTAATGTGTTTTGGCCGAAGAGCCATTAACGTAATTAATCGCATCAAAAAAGCGCCGGGTTATTACTAACCAGGCGCTTTTTTTTGGTTTTCGGAAGCGGTTTATGCGGCTTCCTTTCGGCAGCTATTAGAACTTGAAGCTTAACCCAAGAAACGCAGTGGATTCCAACGAACCGTTCTTGCCGCCGTCGATGTCCGCTTTGATGTAACGATAACCCAACTGAACGTCGGCATTAGGCATCACCGAATAGGCCGAATAGGCTTCCAACCAGAGGAAGTCGTCGGTATCGCTGAACGTTAGGATGTTAGGAGAGTAATGCAGCGAACCACCCAGCTTCAGACCCGGAACCTTATTAAGTTCGACCTCTCCAAAACCTCCCAATGCCAGCCCCAGACCGTCGACGTCGTGCTCATGGTAGCCGATGGCTTTCAGCCCTAGCCCGGTTCGGGTGTCATTGCCACGCAGACTGGAATTATTCTGGGCATGGAAATCCAAGTGAAAAATGTTTCGGCTGGCTTCGTGATACAGGTAGCCGCCTGATACTTGCACAGGCGCGTTTTCAGAGGAGGATGCTTTCGCATACACAGAGCTGTTGCTCAGTTGCAGATCGAAGCTCTCGGCCATTAGCGTGGATGATGCCAGTGCTGAAGCCATAGCCAAGGTTAACTTAAGTGATTGTGCTGATGTGTTTGAAGCGATTGCTTTCATGAGTATCCTTTGGGTTGTTTTCCAGTGGCTGTATCTTATCCATGCCCTTGTTCAGGGTAAAGCGCTTACCCTGACACAGAGCCCGCCTGAGCGCTGTATCAAGGGGGGAGATGGAAGACGGTTACAGTCGATCCAGCTTTGACTCAATTTCAGCGATTTTGTTCTGTACGACCCGCTCTAAATGTCTCAGGTCGGACAGAATCTGTTCTTTGACACTTTGCTCGTCGTGTACATGGTTGGTGATGTCGTCCAGTTCTGCCAGAACATGAGTCAGTACCGGAGACACCTCGCTCATTTCTTTGTATTCAGACGGGTTCTCGTCAGAACGCACCATGCGTGTACTGCGTGGGAATTTGAATTTCTCGCTGCGTTGAAACAAGGCGCCTTTCTTCTTGATGTGATAAATCTTCAGGACGTCTTGATCGTGTTCGCTGCGAAGAGAATACCGTTCGATGTCTTCAGTGTGTTTCACACCCAATGATTTCAGTGCATTGTATTCCATGATTGCCTCCATCGAATCTATGAGTTTCTTAAGTGCTGTTAATGACTTAAACACTAGCAGATTTTATACGAAGGATGTTTGCCCAGATCAATATCCGGGGCATCTGCCAGTATGCGTGTTTTTGTTTATCACACCGGACGTTCGAAGCGCTGTTTAAATTCCGGCGGGATTTTCTTCGGTCGACCGGAAATGACATCCACATAGACCCAGTTGGTATGTGCACTGGCCAGTAAGGTGCGATCCGCAGCCCGGTAGATCTGATACTTCCTTAGAGATTGAAAGCCTTTGATATTTTCAATCCAGGTTTCAATCAGTATTTCGTCGCCAGGCATGGCCGGAAGTTTGTACAGGATGTTGTGTTCCCGGACAAACCAAGTGCCTTGATCATTTTCAGCGAGGGTAAGAATTCCTGCGTCCTGGGCATGGTTTTCAGCGGCATCTTGCATCCACTGTAAGTAGACAACATTGTTGACGTGTTGGTTATGATCCAGATCTTGTTTGGTTACGTGAGTCACGTAGTGGTGCATTACTGATCCTCTTAAGTGTCTGCAGTTGATCATCATATCAACCCTTGTCACCAAGGATATATCACTTTAAAGTGCTAACGATAATAATTATGAATATAAGCTCATATTGGCTTTGAGGGTGGTATGTTTTCTGATCGATTACAGGCGTGGCGAAGTTCTGGTGATGTCATGTCCTATCGAGGACACCAGGTATTTTACAAAACGGAAGGACAGGGAGAACCTCTACTGCTGATCCATGGCTTTCCGTCGGCGAGTATTGACTGGGCCGAGGTCTGGCCGGAGTTGGTGTCTCGTTTTCAAGTGATCACGTTAGACTTGTTAGGGTTTGGCTTTTCCGATAAGCCCAAGCAGCTGACTTACTCCATTTCACTTCAGGCTGATTTAATTGTCCACTTGGTTAAAACGTTAAAGATTCGTCGCATGCATCTACTGGCACACGATTACGGCGATACAGTGACACAAGAGTTGTTGGCCCGCTATTTGGAAGGGGCTCTAAACGTGGATATCCAATCGGTCACGCTGTTAAATGGGGGGTTATTTCCGGAAACGCATAAGCCGTTACTTATTCAAAAGCTACTGATGAGCCCGGTGGGTGGTCTGCTGGCGAAATTTATGACGCAGCAAAAGTTCGCGGCCAGCCTTCGGAAGATTTGTTCAGAGCACTTCAGTAACGACGTCATTGAAGACCTTTGGCAACTATTGGAATGGCAGGACGGTCGCAAAGTGGTACCTAAACTCATCTATTACATGCAGGAGCGACGTGATTATCGTGAGCGTTGGGTAGGGGCTTTGCAACAAGCCGATGCGGTGGCGATTCCCTTGCATTTGATTGATGGCGTCATTGATTCCATTTCCGGGCAGAACTTGGTGAACCGCTTCAAGCAGTTGGTGCCTGAAGCCAAGGTGACCGAGCTGGCAGGCATTGGGCATTATCCTCAAGTGGAAGCGCCGGGTCAGGTGGTGGCTGCCTTTATGGAAGGCTTGATGGCGTTGCAAAAACAAACCACCGCAGGCCTGCAGCGCGATCCAAGCGAAGTGTAACGCCGAGTTTCGTTTAATTCTGCGGCATTGCAGCCCGACTGAGGGCGCTTACGCCGCACCTAAGGAGCATCATTCAGCCTTGACCGGGGTTGGATGAGGCCAGTCGAAAGACTTCTCTATAGCCACCAGTAACCAGTGCGGCGCTGTGGTCTTCATAGAATCCCCGCTGTTTAAGCAGTTTATGCATTTCTGGCAAGTTATATCCCGGTACTGTAGGTTGGTAATGATGCTCGCAGTGGTAGTTGACGTAGTTCGGGGCAAAGGTCAGGCGTTCCCACCAGGACGCCAGAGTCGTGCGTGTGGTATCTCTGACATCTGAGCTGGATAACTGAGGCATAGCGCCATGTTCTGCAATCTGCCGTAAGCGAATAATGAAGGGGTAGGCAAAGATGTAGGACGCCCACCACAGTAAGTAGAGGCCAGGTTGCTCAATCGTCCATAACAGGCCAAAGAACAGACCGTGGAAGATGGCAATGTCCCGGAAGTTGGAAAATGCATAGCTGTGCCGTTCTTGCTTGGATTTTTGATCTTGTTTATTGCCTAACGAAACGGCGTTGCCGACGCGCCCTGTATTGGCATAAAACAATACGCCATAGAGTGCTTTCAGGCCGGATACACCGATAAAATCACGCAACACTTTACGACGCATGCTGTCTTTAGTGACCGGGTATTGCCGGATATTATCCACATCCGGGTCGTGTTCTGTTCCTGTCTTGGTGTGATGCACAAAATGATACGGACGATAAAATCGCATGGGCACCAGAATAGGAACACCAGCCAACCAGTGTCCCAAATGATCGTTCATCCAGGGCTTGGAAAACCAGGAGCGGTGGGAGCAGTCATGCAAGATGATCCCAAAACCCAATAATCGGCCAGCAATCAATACCATCGCGATTAATACGGTTAGCAGGTTACTCTCAACGGCGACCAAGGCGAAGGCCAAGGCAACGATCAGCCAGTTAAATGCCAAGCCCCACAGTGCTTTGGTGTCATTGGCTCGCTTTAGGGTTTGAATTTCTTCTCGCGCCAAATAGCGTTCGGCTGTTGTTTGTGACGCAGACGTTGGGGAAATAGGCTGCATTCGACTGACCTCCAAGCCACAGGGGCTGGTATCTCGCCCTCAGTGTGATTCTTATACTATGGTTCATTCATCGAGTATGCAGCAAGGTTAACAGTCGGTGTTTTGGGTAGGCTATTGCCTAAATGCGCGTATTAATGGACGGATTTGAACCGGGCGATGACTTCTTGCTCGTTATTAAAAAATACCAGTGATTGTCCTTTGATGATCCAGAGTTTCGGCTCCTTCAGCATTTCCAGCATATAGCCTTCGACTTCATCGGCTTGTCCGATACACGCCATGCGAGTACTGGCCATTCGGGTGAAATAAATGATCGAGTCTTGCAATTGATACTGTCCGAACAGCTGATTACAGCCTGAGTGTCCGGCCACCTGTCCTGAGCCGGTCAGTTGTAGGTAGGCTTGTTTTTCGGCGTCGTCGGTTTCCACAGGCACACCAAAAATTTCTGTCAGTTTCCAATAGGTACCTCTTAGGGACGCGTTGTCGTTGGAGGACAAACCGGAGCAGCCGGATAAATTCAGAAGCAGTAATAGTACAAGGCTCTTTATCAGTACCCTGCATTTAATGGGTACAGTGCGCTTTTTAAACTGAACGGGCTGTCGTGTGGCAGACGCGCGAAACATAGAAAACTCCATTGATCATAGGGTACACATCTCCCCCTCATGTTATTGGGAGGATCTATGAAACCTTACTCTAAGATCGGAGAAAATACGATATAGAACGGGCGATAATTAGGCCCCGATCACGGGGCCGGAAGGTATTTTAAAAGTTTTTGTGACGGGGCTTACGAATGGTAATTGCGTCATCCATCTCTGTTGATTAACCAAACACTGTGACCGTCTGACGACTGATGGCCAATAACCGGCCGTCTTCTGACCAAATCTGGGCATGGTTTTGACCATAGCCATTATGAGCATGATCGATGGCGGCTGTGTAGCGTAACCAACTGTCTGCGTTAAGACCTGTGATGGGTTGAATGAACTCTAATGACCAGGTCAGGGAGCTGGCTGGTGATGGTTTTTTCAATTTGGATAACTGAATCGGTGGCCAGGCATCAATCAGTGTGACCAGAACCGTTTCATCAAAAGGTAAGTCGGCCAGTTGTTCCGATTGTTGTTGGAATTGCATGTAGCCGTCAATAAAGTTGTCTTTACTGCCGGAGAACGGGAACCCTCCTGCGGCCCAACGCATTTTAAATTGCTGCACGAACTCGGGGGTGATGCCTTTGATGTAAGGCAGTTCTTGTGAGTCTTCCACGGCACGAATGGCCTCTGGCATGCTTTCAGCGTTGATTTCAATACTCGATTCGCGATCAGTACCAAAGCTGGCCATCGCCAGGCACTGGATCTGATCGTTTTGAATGGCACGGGCTTCGATTTGTGTCACTGAACTGCCATTACGCAATACATTCACCAGAATGCTCATGTTGCCCACTTCTACCGGGCCAACGAACGAAACATTTAAGGAACGGGCCAAGCGTTCGGCATCAACATTTAAACGCATGGCTTTAAACAGTAGGCCGCCAATCAGGCCGCCAAAGGTGGCGCGTCCTTGTCCCCACTTCTCTGGGATCTCAACCTGATATTCGGTCTGTTGGCCGTCAAGTTGCGCAAGGATGGAGTGAAAACGTGTCATAGCGATCAATCTCTGTGTGATGGGCTTGAAGTCATCATACCCAGAGTTTGCAACGGGGAACCAATGAAAGCATCGAATAAAGATCATGACTTTTAATCATGATCTTTTGCTCTTAATGACTTTTATTAATTGTTGATTGACCCATAACCATTCCTCTTTCGACTAGCTACGCGACGTCACCAGTTTCAACGCCAGTCCGACGAAAACCACGCCTGCCAAGCGGTTCAGGAAGTTCTGGGCCTTGTCCGACTGTGCAAACGACTGCCTGAGGTGACCAGATAGCAGGGCAATGGTATTGAATACCAGCAAGGCAGCGATAATGAAGGTCGCGCTCAGTAAGATCAGTTGCAGAGTGACAGAGCCCGCTTCAGGTTCGACGAATTGCGGTAAAAACGCCAGGAAGAAAATCGAAAGCTTGGGGTTGGTGGTGCTCATGGCAATGCCGCGCAGATAGAGCTTCTTCAACGAGACTTTTGGTTGTTCGCCCGAAAGTGTCGAGCTTTTTGCCCGGAATGCGCCCCAGGCCAGATAAAGAAGATAAGCCGCACCGACAAGCTTCAGAATCGTAAATGCAATTTCAGAGGTCTGAAAGATAACCGCCACACCCAGAACGACGGCCGTGGAGTGCACCAGCAAACCTGTGCATAACCCCAAGGTGGTGATCATTCCGGCTTTGGGCCCCTGAGTGATGGATTGCATCAGCACAAAGAGATTATCCGGCCCCGGAGAAATGGAAAGTAGGACGCTGGCGGTGAAGAACAAGGTAAGTGTTTCGATGGATAACATATTAACTCTCCTTAAGGGGATGAGTGATAACCTTATGGTGTTTAATGGTGCTGACCGATAACCAACAGGCGATTGCCAATAACCCGGTAAAGAGAAGGAAGGTCAAATCCATTACTTGCATATATTCTGCAGGGGCTTGTTCAATACTTTGTTCACCCAATAGCAGGGAACTCATGGTAGTTATCAGAATCATCCCCAGCACCATGCCTAATGAGCGCATCTTGGCCCCCAGTGCTGAGGCCAAGCTGTATTGGGACGTTGGTACACTGCTCATAATAATTGCCATGTTGGGTGATGAGAATAAGGCAAAACCCACCCCTTGCGCCAAGATGATGGCCAGTAACAGTGGCAAGCCGGAATGGTCGTTCAGTTGCAGCGCCAATATCAGGCTTAGCAGCGCCATGCCGACCCCAACACTTGTGAGTATACGCTTGTTAAACTTATCGGCCAGCCTGCCTGACAAGGGGGCCATGATTGCCATTAAGATCGGCCCTGCCACCAGAATTTGCCCCGCATGCATTGCACTGTAGTGGCGAATGGATTGCAAGTATAAGCCCAGCAAGAAGGTCACTCCAAACGAGCCTGCATACATGAAGAGCTGAGTGATCAGTGCAAGACTGAAGTTACGATTGGATTTCATGGCTTGCAGATCCAGCAGGGGAGTGGATATTCTGCGTTGGCTGATAAAGAACACAGCCGTCAGCCCAAGGCCTGCCAAAATCCAAATGCCGCCATGGCCATGATGCAGCGAGGCGCTGCCATAGATCATTAGCCCCATGGCTGCACAGATCAACAGGCTACCCAACCAATCAAACCTTTCGCGCATGGATTGCCACTGGTGTGGCAGGATAACCACCGCAAGCAGGGTGGAAATGATCAAGGGTATAAAGGTCACGCTGTATACGGCGCGCCAACCCCACTGTTCCGTAATCCAGCCGGCCAACAAAGGCCCGGCAGATAAACCGGCGTAGATGGCTCCGATGCAGTAACCCATGGCTCTGCCCAGTTTTTCTTTGGGCACTTTATGAGAAATGATGGCCATGCCAGTGGCCATCATGAAGGCACCAAAGCAGCCTTGCAGCGCCCGAATGGCAATAATGGACTCGATATTTGGAAGCAGACTGATGATGAAGGTACAAGCGGAGTATCCGGCCAGCCCTACCTTGAATAAAACTTCCCGGCTGGTGGCATCTGCAATGCGGCCCATAGGCAACAGCAATGCCGCCGACATGCCCAGGTAGACGGATTCCACCAAACCGAGTGATACCGCACTGGCAGCCAGTTCCCGACCCATTTCCGGTAGGGTAATGGCGACACCGGAGAACATAAACGGCGTCGCAAATTGGGTCAGGATAATGACCCAAATGATCAAGGTGTCTGAAGCGCGTTTCATTCTGAGAGAATACCTTGGAAGAATAAAAATTGACCGTGAGGATAAGTATTTTGTCGGTCAGCTTCCAGTGAATTTTCTCAATGTTTAAAATGAATAAATTCTATGAGTTCTTCACTAATAAACGCTCGATGATACCTTTCAGGCGTTCCGCCCGCTCTCGGTTTACATTCAAATCACTGTAACCTACACGGGATGCAGATCGAATGTGCAGTAATTGTTTCTCTGGATCGAAACGCAATTCAAGATCGTCCACGAAGCCAAACCACTCACTGGCGTATTCTGCACTTATGTATAGGGCCAGGGTTTGTTTTACCTGGCCGCCATCCTGACGAATGGCTTTACGTAACAGTACCTGCAGGCTGCTCCAATCCCCGTCTGTGATCAGTAACGGGGCCACATAGTGTGATTGATCTTCAGGAAATTCGGTATTCACACAATTGGGCTTATCCGGACAGGGGGTTAGTTGGCCGTTTTCTATACCGGCGGCTGAATAAGCCCGGGATTCCTGGCCTAACGTATAAAAGCGGGTATACAGTGCTGCACTGAGAATGAAGAGTACAACGAAAACCCATAACAGGATTTTTTGGAACATAGCTTGCCTTTTGTTACTTACTGTTTTTCTTTTTTTTATTGTTTGCTGAGCGAAGTGCTGCGCCATAGGCGTCATTGCCCCACGTACAAAGTTGTTGCGGGTCTTCAATGATGTCTTCGGGCGCCTGACTGTAACTCATCGAGATGACTTTGTCCTTCTTTGTGAAGGAGAACGGTGGCAGCCCCAACTTTTCATAATGAGGGCGATTTTGATCGTCCGTTTTGAAATAGAGTACATCGTCAGCAATCAGTCCAAACATCAGATCATCCATGAATAAGCCGTAACCCCCAAACATGCGTTTTGCTCTCACCGGGCCGATGGGAGCTAACTGTTCGCAAAGGTAATCAACAAATTCCGAGTGTTTCATGGTTTGGACCTCAAGAATCTCATTCTGGCTTGGCATTCTAGAATATAACAACTAAAACTGAGAACTTTGTCACTAGGGAAGGTGACTCTAACTTGGTCCGGCAAGAGCACGGGGTTGTGAAGGAAACGGTCGCAATGTCGAAGAGGCGAAACCTCTGCAGAATTAGCAGTAGAGGTGTCGCTTCAGAGTCAACGGTGCGGCTCTGAAGCGGATAGGCGTTTATTTAACAGTGATGGATATCTTCTCAGAAACCACAGGTGGGTTATGAGGCTGGTGCTTCATATCGCCAAGAATCAACTGCAAGGTGTGCTTGCCAGGTGGAAGGGTAAGTGTGGTTTCGGTCTGACCGCCACCAAAGTGTTTGACTTGCTTACCCATGGGTTGGTCCATCGGTGGCAGCTCTTCAGCATCGACCAACAAGTGGTGATGGCCGGTGTGTTTTCTGTCAGTGCCTGCAGGCGCGACGCCCATGCCCTTCAAACCGAATTTTACAGTGAAGGTCTGATCCACGGTTTCACCGTGTTGTGGCGAAATAATATAGGCTTGTGCCTCGGCAGGAGCTTCAGTACACATTTTGCAAGCGGCCTGTACCTGAGTCGGCAGGGCGGTGCTTAATCCAAGGGTGAGAGCGGTCATTAGCATTGCTGCTTTAGTATTCATTTTGATACCTCCTTATCGTTGTTATGGCTGTGAATGGATCAACCCTGATTATGGATCACATCGCTGTGCTACTGGATTCGGCGGGTGGGTTCGTATCAGAGAAGGTTCACTCAAAAGCGCTTCCCTAGTTATAGCCTTTTTTATCGAAACTGCCTGCACATTTTGATCAGGCATGAGGCGGTTGCCTCAGTGCGGGGGTGCGTAGGGAAAAAATATCTAATACTTTTGTCTGATGTGATTTCGACGAGGGTCTTTCTTATCTGATTGCAGATAAGTTCGTGTGGTGAGCTAAAGGGTTTTCTGATCAGTGCTGGAGCTTCTGATCAGTGCTGGGGTTTTTGAAGTTGCACAATGCAATGACGACAGATGGCCGCGCCTTGCGGTGAGGTGATCAAAGCACCGACTTCGTCGCTGTGTTTTCCGCAGAAAGAGCAGCACGTCTTTCCGCCTTGTACTTTGGATAAGGTAGGGCGGGTGACTAATGAACCGCTGTCGATGAGTAATTTGGCAAGTTCCGGATCAATGGAGTCCGGGTCCAGTTCGGTATCTAAATCAATGCCCAGTTGTTTTTTCAGATCCTGCTTTTCTTGCTCTGAAAATTTAGCTAATAGGGTTCGTAATGCGTGCTTTTGTTGTTCGTTCATAGCGCTCAATCAGACCTTCCATTTGATTAAACCGAGCGCAAAGAACATTCCGGTACTCACCACAATCACGCCCAGAATCTCGACTGCACTTGGCCATTCGTTTAACACAGGGATGGAGAGTAGCAGGGCTATGGCCGGAACTAAAGCACCAAATACCGCGCCTTTGCTGGCACCAATCAGATTCACAGACTTACTGAAGAAGAGCAGGGCCAGTACAGCGGTAAATATTCCCTGCATGGTGCCCTGGAATAACACCTCGGTCACCGGTGCATCCAGTATGGCAGGTTCAGTGAGTAAAAAGTAAATCGGGGCGTAGATGATCATCGACAGCACAGACACCAAGGTGGTGGCATGAAAGGCTTCGACCTGCCAAATCCGACTGCTCAGGGTATACAGTGCCCAGAGTGAACCGCAAAACACAAAGATGATGTCGCCTTTCCAGCTTTCCGGATAATTGGGATCACTGATCCCGGAGGCAAAGCTGGACCAGCCAATGGTCAGTACGCCTAGAATGATGATGGCAAAGCCCAGAATCCGGCTTGTGGATAGACGTTCTTTCAGTAATAACCAACTGCCTAAGGTAGTGAAGGTCAGCATACAACTGGGAGTGATAATGCCGAAATGGCTGGCTGGTGCAAACGACAAACCGTATAGGCACAACGAGATGTAACCCAGCCCGGCACCACAGGCCAATACCAATCCCTTGCCGAGATTCACCCCTTGAAATCGCAACTTGTAGAACAAGGGCAAAAGAATTAGCCCTGAAACTGTAAAGCGTAAGAACGTCAGATCGTTTGCGCCCAGTGATTGTCGTACCCCCAGCGCCGAAATGACCGGCCAGGCACCCCAGATAACGGCCGCAATCAGGCCGAAAAAAATCCCTTTAGTAAGTTGTTGAGGCGTAGGGGATACATCTTGAGTCACTGAGTGTCCTGCAGTTTGGGGCGTTGGTATTGACAGGTTACAACAAGAGTTTCAGCAGACCAAAAGTGGCAAGGCCGGAAATCACCGTCAGTAACATGTGTTTGGTTTGATAGGCGACCGCAAAGGCGACCAACGCAGACAATAAATGAAAGTTGTCCAAAGAGACAGATACAGTTTCGCCATTTCTGATCAGAACAGTTGGTACGATCAGTGAGGTCAATACAGCCACTGGCACAAAACTCAGTGCGGTTTCGACCGCCGATTGGTATTTACCCCAGAGATTTTCTTTGGCAGCCAACGCAAACGGGAAGTAACGGACGCCGAAAGTGACGGCCATCATTCCCAGGATTAACCCAATCATCTCCAGATTCGACATCACAGTGGTGGTTAATTCGTTCATGACGTTTGCTCCTGCGGGTTGGGTTCAGTGTCTAATGTCTTGGTTGGGGCTGTGGTTTGTTGATGTAAATGAATCCAGGTGGGAATGATGATGGCTACCAGGGTGGACACCAGAATCCCCAACTGGAAGGGCAGCTCATAGCACAGCAAGGCGGTGCCACCGGCTAAGATGGCACTCAGCCACATCAACCGATTGACCAGCAACGGAGTGACGATACCGATAAAGGCCACCACCATGGCGACATCCAATCCCCAGGCGAGAGGGTCTTCCAATTGGCTGCCCAATACAAAGCCAAGCCCGCTGCAGAAGATCCAGTTCAGATACATCAAGCCATAAGATCCGGCATAGTAGCTCGCTGAAAAGGGTTGATCCTGGTTCCGGTTCAGGCGATTAAGTACCGTCGCAAAGGTTTCGTCGGTCAGGCCAAAGGCCATCATGGCGCGTTGCAGTTGGGAGTAACGGCGAACATGCTTCATCAGGTTTGCGCTGTACATCATGTGTCTTAAATTCACGATGAAGGTAGCGCCGATCACGATCAGCCAGGGGGTGCCCACGCCCAATAAGTTCACCGCCACAAATTGCGAAGAGCCCGCAAACACAAATACGGACATCGCCAGGCACAAAGTAAAGGGCAATTGAAAGGCCTGGCACAGCGCACCAAATAGAATGCCAAAGGGAACGGCTGCCAATATCAGCGGTAAGGTGTCGCGGGCGCCGTGAAAGATTAAGGTGAGTCGGTTCATCTTCAATTTAACTTCGCTAGGTTAATCGGGAATAGGTCAATCTCTCTTAATTTTAGTTGAGGGACTCATTCGAAGATTGAACAAAATTGACCTATTGCTCTGATGAGCATTTACCGACATCATGATCGGCTCTCTTCGTATTCACGTGATGTTTTTTTCTCGGTATTGACCAAGCGCATCGAGTACTGAACTCGCTTTCCGGTTTTAAGATCAAGGCGTGAATCCTTCAAGGACAAGGTAGGATCAAGGATGGAAAACCTCGAACTTTGGCAATACGTCGCCATTGGCTTGTTATTTGTGTGGAGTGGTTTTGTCCGTTCCGGGCTAGGCTTTGGCGGGGCGGTATTAAGCCTGCCATTTTTATTATTAGTGCATAACGAGCCCTTGGTGTTCTTACCGATTATTGCGGTGCATCTGTTGGTTTTTTCGAGCTGGATTGCCTACTCCAATCACCGAAAGATGCGTGTGTCGAATTCGAGTAAAGAGACGCCAGGGTTAGACCAACCCAGTTCAACCATTGATTGGCGGTATCTTAAATCATCGCTCGGCGTGATGATCGTTCCCAAGTTAATCGGGGTTTTCGGTCTGCTCAGTTTGCCGACTCATATCATGAGCAGCATCATTTTTGCGATTGTCACGGTTTATGCCATCGGCTATGTGCTCAACAAGCCGTTTAAGAGTAACAGCAAAACCTTGGATAAAGTGTTTTTGATGTTGGGGGGCTATGTCAGTGGTACCTCCCTGATCGGTGCGCCCTTGATAGTGGCGGTGTATGCCTCTCATGTGGCCAAACATCAGCTGAGGGATACGTTATTCGTACTCTGGTTTATCTTGGTAATTATTAAATGCGCGGCCTTTGTTTGGGCTGGTGTGGATTTTCAATGGATACACCACCTATGGTTACTGCCGTGCGCGACTGTGGGCCACGTGATTGGAATGCGTTTTCATGAGCGCATGGTTAGTGCTGAAACGCCGACGTTCTTCCGTGTTTTAGGCAGTGTATTGATCGTGATTAGTATTTTCGGACTATGGCAGGCATGGACATGACAGAGAACAGAGCAGCACAACACGGGGAAGATATCCCAGCCTCTCAGCGTCGGGAGTTCATCTGTTTAATGGCGGTGTTAATGTCGCTGGTGGCGTTGTCCATTGATGCCATGTTACCTGCGTTAGGGCACATCGGGCAAAGCCTGCAAGTGGCTGACCCGAATGATACCCAATGGGTGATATCAAGCATTTTCTTGGGGATGGCCCTTGGCTTGATGTTGTATGGCCCGCTCTCGGATTCGTATGGCCGGAAAAATGCGATCTATCTTGGATTAGGGGTGTTCTTGATCGGTGATCTGGTGGCGCTGTTCTCGACGGATTTATACACCATGTTGTTTGGCCGCGTTTTACAAGGATTTGGTGGGGCTGCCTGTCGTGTTGTTACCTTGGCGATGATCCGTGACAAGTTTGAAGGTCAGCGTATGGCTAGAGTGATGTCGCTCATCATGATGTTCTTTGTTTTGATACCGGCATTAGCGCCCTCGATTGGTCAAGCCATTCTGATGGTCGGTAACTGGCATAGCATCTTCCTGTTGATTTTCTCAGTGGGGTTTGTGGGCTTGCTTTGGTTGCACTTTCGACAGCCGGAAACGCTGGAGAAAGAGAAGCGACGGGCGTTTTCTCCGGCAGTGATAGGTTCGGGAATGAAAGAGACGATTACACACCCGGTCACGCGCGTTTATATCCTAACAGCGGGTGTTATGTTTGGCGCTTTTGTGGGGTATTTGAGTTCTGCACAACAGGTATTGCAGCAGCAATATGAGTTGGGCGAGTCTTTTGCGCTCTACTTTGGCGGTTTGGCGTTGGTAATCGGTTTCTCTTCGTTCATGAATGCCAAACTGGTGATGAAATACAAAATGGAAAGCCTGTGCATGACGGCATTGATGACGCTGACGTTGACCGCATTGGGCTTTTTTATCTTTGCTTATCAATACTCAGGACACCCGCCTTTGATGACCTTTGTCGGATTTGTTGCGGTGACTTTTTTCTGCTTCGGGGTGCTGTTAGGCAACTTTAATACCTTGGCATTGCAACCGCTAGGGCACATCGCTGGCGTGGCGAATTCCGTAATCAGTGCATCACAGACCCTGGTGTCAGTAATCATCGGCGGCAGCATTGGTCAATATTATGATGGCACCGTCTTACCTTTGGTGGCCGGTTTTTCAATCTGTGGTCTGGTTTCTGTGGGCTTGATGATCTGGGTTTTGAGGGCGACGAAGACCCAGGCTGCGACATCGGCTGCTGCGGCTGAATAGGCTGCGTCGGAATGGTCAGAATAGACTGCTGGAGGGGGATTACTCTGTTGTAGGTGGAAACTTCTGCTTTTGATGGAGAACGCGCAGAATACGGATATCTTCTCCGTCGATCCAATAAGAAACTGAGATTGATATTTCAGGAATGATAAGCAAGCGACCTTTGATGCCTTCTCTTTGAACACCCATTTTAGGCTGTTCCATCAAATGAAGAGCCCTTTGCTCAATGAGCGTGTCAGTCTGTTCAGCAGCTTGGGGATTAAACTCATAAAGATATTCGAAGATCTTTTCGCGGTCGTTCAGAGATTCTTTTTCCCAGAAAATCATACCTTATTAAACCTGCCTCGAATCTTGGCTTTACGGCGTTCCATTTCTGCTTGAGCATCTTCCTGCTTAATAAAGTGAGCATCACCTTCTTCAAGCTTTGCAAAGGCTTGATTAACCTCGTTCGCTAGCCATTCCTGATGCGACTCAATCTTTCGTTGTTGCTCTGCAAGTTGTTCTGTGAGTTCCCGGCAGGCTTGGCTTAGCGTTCGGCCCTGACTTTCTGCCATCGTTTGAGCAAGTCGTTTGGTTTCTTCATCGACTCGAAACTGAATTCTGGTATCCATAAACCACCTCATTTGTTATGACAAATGTTAGCACAAATGGGGTTGGTTTATAGGTCTATTAATGACTAACAAGAGGTATTCTTAATTGATTAATGCCCAAATTGATTAATGCCCAAATTGATTAATGCCTGACCTGCTTTTGGAAGGCGCCCGGCGTTAAACCTATGGCTTTTTTGAAATGTCGGGTCATATGGCTTTGATCTGCAAAGCCGGTTTCTAACGCGACATCGTGCAGTTTCATACCATGAGCAAGTAAGGCTTTGGCTTGTTGAAGACGAACCTGTACGTGATACGCGTGAGGTGGCATGCCGGTGGCTTTTTGAAAGGTGCGAACCAAGTAGTGCGGGGTCAGGTTAACCAGAGTGCTGAGTTGTTCAAGTGTGACGTTGTGATCCACATTGGCATTCAGAAACGCTTTAACGTGCTCGACCGCTCTGTGCTCGTTTCCTGTTTCCCGTTCTGTGGGTTTGCTTCGATTATATCGATGGATCAGTGTCGACATCACTTGCAGAAAGGTGGTTTGAATTTCTAACGGGCTGGCATCTGTTGACGCCATCACCTGGAATAAATGTCGCAGTTGGTTGGCCATGACCGGATCATGCACGACAGAAGCATCAAAGTAGGGCGTACCGCTATTCAGACCATAGTCGTTGGTGATGAGCTCGAAATGTTCTGGTGTCGGATAAATTGCCCGGTATGACCAACCTTGTTCGGTAGCGGAATGGCCAGTATGAACCTGATCCGCATTGACCAGAATGATGCGATGTGTACCAGCGATATGGACTTCGCCGGAACGATAAAAGGCTTGTGCGCCTTCATCAATCACACCAATACAAAACCCTTCATGGACGTGTTTGCCAAAGGTTTGTCGACGAAAGCGCGCATCTAATAACTCCAGATTGTTCAGAGCATTCACATGGTGATAACGGGCTGATTCGGATGGTGTGCTGGTCATGGTCAGTGGTTTTAAAAAGCTAACTGTAGTTTATTGAACAATTTTCTGATCCTTTGGTCAGAGTGTAATGCTTTCAACCGTTGCTGTTTAGAACGAAATTGACTTTTATTAAAACGAATAGCGGATACTCAAAGGCAGTTGGTTGCAAGTATCGAATTTATTAATCTATCTTGTCGGTTTTTTCTAAAAGAATATCGATTATTTTGTTGTTAATCTTTATGTCATTGAAACACTGAGACCGTTTTACGCCCTTTGAATCCGTTTCAGATGTTAGGGCAATTAGGCAGGATTTTGTTATGCAGTTAAAAAATTCAGAACAAGGGTTTGGTGCCGTAGCGATCGCTGTCCATTGGATTGCGGCGTTAACCATTATTGGTTTGTTTGCTACCGGCTTGTACATGCGATCATTAAGTTATTACGACAGCCTGTATCAGGTATTGCCACCGATTCATAAAGGCATTGGTATTTTGCTATTTATGTTGATTGTGTTCCGTCTGATTTGGCGGGTGGTCAATGTTCAGCCCAAACCGTTGGAAAATCACTCAAAAGCCGAAAAAGTCGGGGCCAAGTTGGCGCACTTAGGCTTGTATTTGTTGATGTTGGTGGTGATGATCAGTGGTTATTTGATTTCTACGGCCAAGGGGCACCCGGTGGATGTTTTTGGTTTGTTTGAAGTCCCTGCGCTCATTTCGGAAGGGGAAAGCCAGGGCGATCTGGCCGGGATGATTCATGAATATGTGGCTTATGTACTGATTGGATTAGCCGTATTGCATGCCCTGGGCGCACTCAAACATCACTTTATAGATAAAGACAGAACCCTGCTTCGAATGATCAAAGGCTCATAGATTAAGCTCTGAGCCCAAAACAAATGATTTAAGAACGAACTTAACAAGAAAAACTCATAGGAGACTCACATGAAATTAGGCAAGATCACAACAACTCTATTGGCAGCTTCTTTGGCTTCACTTATGTCCATGTCTGCGTTGGCTGATAAGTATGTGATTGATACCAAAGGTGCGCATGCATCGATCCAGTTCAAAATCCAACATTTGGGTTACAGCTGGCTAACCGGACGTTTTAATGACTTTAAAGGTGAATTTACCTTCGACGAGAAAAACTTGGCGGCAAGTCAGGTGAATGTGGTAATCGATACCAAGAGCGTTGATTCGAATCACGCAGAGCGCGACAAGCACTTGAGAGGTAACGACTTCCTGGATGTAAGCACCTATCCAAAAGCGATCTTCCAGAGCAAATCAGTTGTACCAGGCGACAATGGCACCTTCAAATTGATTGGTGATCTGACGCTGCACGGCGTAACCAAAACGGTAACAATTGATGCCAAGCACATCGGCGGTGGTAATGACCCATGGGGCGGCTACCGTAACGGCTTTGAAGGTACGACGAGCTTTAAGCTGAAAGACTTCGGTATTGATTACAACCTTGGGCCTGCCTCTGAAACAGTAGAGCTGGAATTGCATGTTGAAGGTATTCGCCAGTAACAGATTCGTTTGAATCAATCCTTTGTTGTTCTATACCTTATAGCCTCTTCGGAGGCTTTTTTCGTTTAATGTCTCGATGGTACTATCAAGTCAATCATTCACATTCAACACTTCTACGAGCGTCGTCAGACATTCCGTTCTTGAGCTTACTGCATTACTTATGGAGTTAGCCGCTTTGATGAAACCTTGTGATGTCAAGATTGCTCGGAATGGCAAAATCGTAGAGAAGTATCCGGGAGCATATTCTAAGGTGGACAGCGCATGATCAAGCGTGAAGTTATAATGCCTGAAGAGTTAATCAACGAGGTTGCTCAGATTGTTCAACGAGAAGACTATGAGGTCTTAAAAGAGGCTTTTCCTGATCGGGATACAAGACCTCCTATTTTTCTAAGCCAAGAAGAAGCGGAGGCGTTGATTGATTTAGCTGTCATTGAAAAAATGAAAGCCAGATTAAAATATCCTTACTACGATGATGAACACCCTAAATTTTCCGAAGAGCATGAAGAAAAGTTTGATGATGTTCAAATGGGGATATACGAGAAAACAATTTATTACGTTGAATCTGCTTTTAAGAAAGGCTCTTTCGATCATTTGCTCTGATTGTGATGGCTGTCAATGTTTAGGCCTCTTCGGAGGCTTTTTTGTTACCTTTTACATCAGTGAAATGTCAGAAATT
>JBFHTA010000020.1:0-23476 GCA_041590855.1 Pseudomonadales bacterium | reverse complement strand
CCAAAGACTCCGCCTTTGTAGCCTTTTTCAAATCCACAAACGCCTGT
Source organism: Pseudomonadales bacterium (assembly GCA_041590855.1). Taxonomy (GTDB): domain Bacteria; phylum Pseudomonadota; class Gammaproteobacteria; order Pseudomonadales; family Litoribrevibacteraceae; genus Litoribrevibacter. Next base: position 23,429 of record JBFHTA010000020.1, on the reverse strand, counting down.
TCAACGCATTGCTCATGAAAGCCGGTATGTTGGCGGAAAGAAATTACGTATCTTAGAAATGCCTCTCGATCCAGTTTATTCCCAGTATATTGAACAACCAGAGTCCCCCAGTCAGGCTGACCAGTTACCGGACAATTAGACCGAAGCAAGTGACTGAACAACACTTCAGACACCCGTTGTTGGTTGTCAGACTTTAACAATGAAGCATCCGGCTGATAGACATCCACTTCAACGTCTAACTCATCAACACACTCACCAAGCACTTTGGTGCAGTTTAACTCAACGCCATCCACAGGAATTAACGCAACGTTAACTTCCCCTCCAGCTGCCCTGGAAAGATCAAGCTGCATCGTTTCAATCACTTGATGCTCGCTTTCAAAAACCGTTTGATTGAAAGAGTTCAAATACAGCTTAAACGACTTTGATTCAATCAGGTTCGGTGTATCAACTGGCAGAGTGAACTCAGCCACTCGTACCACTGGCTTGCCCTTGGCATTCAGCCAAGACACTTCGTAACCCGTCCAAACATCCACCCCTTCAAAGGGTAACGCGTTTGAATCTACCGGAATTCGACTACGCCCTTCCTGTCGACTGATCGGGAATAGTAACTCCGGGTTATACTGAAACTCGTACTCAACGTCCTTACCCAGGGATGAGTCTACTTCTCTTCCACCCATACTGCTGCACCTATAATTTTTTTTACTCTCTTACTGGCGAATGCCAACCCCTTTATTCAGCAAATGCAAGCACACACCAAACAACAACACCGACATCACCAGAATCATACCTAGCGCAAAAACCAGGTTAATATCTGTAATCCCTAAAAAACCATATCTAAAGGCATTCACCATATGCAAAATAGGGTTCAGAGAAGATACACTCTGCCAAAATTCCGGTAATAACTGAATTGAATAAAACACACCACCCAAGTATGTCAGGGGCGTCAGAACAAACGTCGGCACAATGGAAATATCATCAAAGGTCGTAGCAAACAAGGCATTTAAAAAACCACCCAATGAAAACAAGAAAGCAGTAAAGAAAACAGTAACCGCAATAATACTCAAACTATACAAAGGCAGTTCCACAAAAAACAAAGCCACCAAAGTAACAATCACACCTACCGCAAGTCCTCGGGCAACCCCACCAAGGGTAAAGCCCAACAAGATGATCCAGTTTGGGATCGGCGAAACCAACAGCTCTTCAACGCTGTGCTGAAATTTATTTCCAAAAAAAGAAGACACCACATTGGAATAGGAGTTAGTAATAACTGACATCATAATTAACCCTGGGGCAATAAATTCCATATAAGAATATCCCCCCATCTCTCCGATACGAGATCCGATCAGGTTGCCAAAAATAATGAAGTAAAGTGTCATCGTAATGGCAGGCGGCAGTATCGTTTGCCCCCAGATTCGGGAGAAGCGTCGAACCTCTTTTACAATGATCGTCCAAAAGGCGATCCAGTTTGCTTTTGCACCCATAAAACTGTTCCTAAAGCGATCGAGATGTTTACTCAGACTTATTTAATAAAGAGACGAACATCTCTTCCAGACGGTTCGATTTATTTCTAAAACTTGTGACGGTAATCTCGGCGCTGGTTAGCTCCTCAAAGAGCGCATTCAGAGATTGCTCTTTTGAAATCACCACTTCCATAGAGTGATCATCAACCACCTTCACAGGGAATCCAGAGAGATCAAACGTTTCAGTTGGAACAGACGTCACATCCAATAAAACGGTTTGTTTATTCATTTGGCTAAGTAATTGCCGCATCGGGCAATCCACCAGAATATCTCCCTGATCAATGATCGCAATATTACGACACAAAGCCTCCGCTTCTTCCAGATAGTGGGTAGTCAGAATAATGGTAATACCCTGTTCATTGATTTCTTGAAGAAATTGCCACATAGAGCGCCTGAGCTCAATATCAACCCCGGCAGTTGGCTCATCAAGAATCAATACATCCGGCTCATGAATTAACGCGCGAGCAATCATTAAACGCCTTTTCATACCACCGGATAACATGCGTGCAGGAGTATCTCGCTTTTCCCACAGGCCGAGTTTTTTTAAGTATGACTCAGCACGTTCTTTAGCGAGTGGAGCAGGAATACCGTAATAACCCGCTTGTGTGACAACGATATCAAACACTTTCTCGAATTGATTAAAGTTGAATTCCTGCGGGACTACGCCCAACTTCATTTTTGCCTGAACCCGATCTTTATCCAAATCGAAGCCCATGACAGAGACTCGCCCAGATGACTTGTTCACCAGTGACGAAACAATACCTAGTGTCGTGGATTTTCCGGCACCATTCGGTCCTAACAAAGCAAAGAAGTCTCCCTTCTCTACATTCAGAGAAATGCCTTTTAGTGCTTGAGTACCGTTTGAATAGGTCTTTACGAGATCTTTTATTTCAAGAGCAAACATAGGACGTCATATTTTAAAAATTAGTCGGTATAATAACATGCTTAGTAATATCACATGCATTCATTCGTTATTCAAAGGTCTTTCATGAGCGAATCACGCTTTGCCCAATTATCAGAAACAGAACAAGAGAATATCCTTTTCCATTTACGCCTACTCAAACAAAGTTATGAGGCCTTCCGGGAAAAAGAGCCTTTTAATGGACAGGAACTGGACCAGGATGCCATTGCATTTCTTGCTGCTTTCGAACAACTCATCAAAGACATGGTGCACATAGAGCCTAATCATATTTTTTTGGGCCAGAAACTAGTCACCCAACAAATCGCCCAATATCCTGATCTCACAGAGTGCTGGGCAAGAGATTTACTTTGGTACTTTGGCGGGGATTGCTTGCACTATATGCCAGATGAAGAAATCGAGAAGTTTCAGAAGCTGGATGACGCTCGGTTTGAAGCCATCGATGAAGGGAAAACCTTCGAGCGAGAAAAAATCAGAAACCGAATTTTCGGACTGCACTAAACCGCCCAAAAAATAAAGAAACAGCCATATAGCACTGTCATAAAAAAACCGCGATCAACGCGGTTTTTTTATTCTTGCAATTGACTAACGTTCAATCTCTGCACGGTCACGAAGAGAACGTTGATAAGCCTGGTACTCTGCACGAGCACGCTGATTAGCCAACATTTGCTGGGCAGTATCTAAATCCTGCTCATCCAAAGACTCTACTTTGGCAATGCTATCCAATCGAATAACTACGACATCTCCGTTTGCCAAAGTTTCTCGATCAAACGAAGGCGCACCTTCTTTGAGACCAAGAGTAAAGGCTTTATTATTGATAGAAGCATTCACACTTGAATCCGTGCGGCCCGCTTGCTTAATAGAAGACCAAGACAGGCCTTGCTTAGCTTCAAATGCCTCTAACTCACCACCATTACGAAGATGAGCAATCAATTCATCAGCAAGGTCACGAGCCTTCTGCTGGGCTAGCTGCTTCGTCAAAGCCGATACAACCTGGTCTTTAACTTCAGCAAGCGGCAACGTCTCAGGAACGATATGATCCACAACACGAATAACCAGAGACTGCTCATCGCTCAACTCAATCAGGTCACTTGGACGCCCCTCTTCAATAAACTCTGTCGAGAACACTTGATTAATAATCTGTGGGTTACTGGTAACCTGATCCGCACCACCCTCTCGAGAGAACAAGTCTGACGTAACAAGCGGCAACGACAATTCATCTGCTACTTCCTGCAAGGAATCGGCAGAAAATGCACTGTTCGCCAACTCTTCACCTGCTGTCACAAAGTCATTTCTGGCTTCAGCCAATCGTAGATCCTGTTCTAAACGAGGCTTCATTTCTTCATACGTTGGAATATCCTGCGTACGAACATCAACCAATTTGATCAGGTGCACACCAAATTGTGTTACAACCGGTTCAGAAAGATCACCTTCATTCATACCAAACAAAGCAACTTCGAAAGGCTCTACGTAGGTACCTTTACCAGCAAAACCTAAATCACCACCTTGTTGCGCAGAGCCCGGATCATCAGAAAACTCTTTCGCCAAATCTTCAAAGCTTTCACCTGCCTGAATACGAGCTTTCAGTGCGGTTAGCTTCTCAATTGCCGCCTCTTCAGTGGTTTCGTCGTCTACAGCAACTAAGATATGAGAGGCCTTGCGCTCTTCTGTAATTTCCATTTCTTCAATGGCTTGATCATACAACGCTTTGATGTCTTCTTCCTGAAGCTCTACTTTATCAGTGAAGTCATCAATCGATAGCGTGATGTACTCTACTTTTACCTGTTCTTCAGTACGATATTGCTGACTATTTTCCTGGTAATAGTTTTCAATTTGTTCGTCCGTCAATTCGATGCTGTCTTCCATCGCTGAACGAGTAATCGTGGTATAGGCATAATCACGACGTTGCTGCTCAAGCTCTGCCACCTGTTTGGCTTCGCGCTCAGTCACGAACGAAGTCACAGATAAACCGCCACGAATCTGACCGATCATCATGTCATCACGGGCCATCTCACGAAAACTCACTCGTGTATAACCCAAACTGCGAATTGCTGAATCGAAAGCTTCTTGCGAGAACTGACCATCCACTTGGAACGTTGGCGCTCTAAGAATCATCTGATCAAGTGCCCTGTCAGAAAAAGACAAACCTTGTTCGGCTGCATCAGAAGATAAAATTTCACGATTGATTAGCTCTTCCACAGCTGCATTTCGAAGCAACCCGTCATCAATCAACGAAGGATCAAAGCTATCACCAAAACGGGAATAAAGTTCACGTTTTCTTAGTTCAACAGCACGCTGAACTTGCAGCTCTTCGATGTCCTCGCCATTGACGGTAGCGGCAGGCTTAGGACCATTAAAACTGCCCACAATTGCGTCAACACCCCATAAGGCAAAGACAACCACGATCAACCCCACCAAAATCTTGGCAAAAAGGCTTTGTGTATTATTCCTGATACTTTGAAGCATGGCTAAACCTAGCTCTTCCTATCTCTGAATTATCTTTCTTATTTTCAGTTCTTCACTGAACGCTTAAATGAAAAAGGCGCATCAGTTGATGCGCCCTAATCTTGGCGGAACAGACGGGACTCGAACCCGCGACCCCCGGCGTGACAGGCCGGTATTCTAACCAACTGAACTACTGCTCCTGAAACCCGAGTAAACTAATTTAAAAATTAGTTTACAGCGTCTTTCAACGCTTTACCTGCTTTGAAACCAGGAATCTTAGCTGCAGGGATGTCAATTGGCGCACCAGTTTGTGGGTTACGACCTGTACGTGCTGCACGCTCTTTAACAGAAAAAGTACCAAAGCCAACTAACGCTACTTGGTCACCATCTTTAAGTGCGCCAGTAATTGCAGAGATTGTAGCGTCCAAAGCACGACCTGCTTCAGCTTTAGTAATGTCAGCAGATTCTGCAATAGCTTCGATTAATTCAGACTTATTCACAATATTCCCCTTTAAAAAGTCAGTAATCTAATAAACTGATCTAAGAATTCCCTGTGGTGCTTATGATTATTCACAAAGGAACAAAACTTATAACAACTACCTGTCTTTCCTGTCAAGCACGAGAGAGGCTAGAGTTTATCTGTCCTTAGCACGCTCAGTTTCTTATTTAAGTGCGAGTTATTTTACCTAAATCCGTACAAAAGTAACTGCCTCAAAGCACTTTTTTTTCACTTTGAGGCAACTTTTTTGTAATTTAATGTGCATTTATACGGTCATTGCCGTTTTCCGCCTCACCAGAACCTTCATTGATGCTTTCATTTCCTGGTTCAGGCATGTATTCAAGGGCTATGTCGAGCACTTCATCAATCCATTTAACCGCCCGAATTTCCAGATCTTCCTTAATGTGTTCAGGAATTTCTTTCAAATCGCGCACGTTATCATCCGGAATAATAACCGTTTTAATTCCACCACGATGAGCAGCCAGTAACTTCTCTTTTAAACCACCAATCGGAAGCACCTGACCACGCAAAGTAATCTCGCCCGTCATTGCCACATCACAGCGTACCGGCACACCAGTTAAAACAGACACCATAGCGGTACACATGGCAGTACCCGCACTCGGCCCATCTTTTGGTGTAGCGCCTTCAGGTACATGAATATGCAAGTCCTGCTTTTCATAGAAATCTTCAGGGATTCCCAACACCTTGGAACGACTTCTCACTACAGTGGTCGCTGCCTGAATGGATTCCTGCATGACATCACCTAGAGATCCGGTCTTAATGGTTCGGCCTTTACCCGGCATAGAAACAGCTTCGATGGTAAGCAGCTCCCCACCCACCTGAGTCCAAGCCAGTCCAGTCACCTGACCTACCTTATTTTCTTCTTCAGCGATGCCGTATTTAAATTTCTGTACACCAATTAAGTCTTCAAGCGCTTCTGGCTCTACTCTCGCAACCGACTCTTTGCCCAGCGCCGCCGCTTTAACTACTTTACGGCAGACCTTGGCAATTTCGCGCTCTAATCCGCGCACGCCCGATTCGCGTGTGTAGTGACGAATAAGATGTCTCAAAGTTTCTTCTGGCAATTCCAGCTCGCCTTCTTTCAGACCATTATTCTTACATTGCTTGGGTATCAAGTACTTAACTGCAATGTTCACCTTCTCATCTTCGGTATATCCTGGAATTCGGATAACTTCCATACGATCCAAAAGCGGCGCAGGAATATTCATAGAGTTTGAAGTACACACAAACATCACATCAGACAAGTCGTAATCGACTTCCATGTAATGATCGTTGAAAGAATTGTTTTGCTCTGGGTCCAACACCTCAAGTAACGCAGAAGCGGGATCTCCACGATGATCCATACCCATCTTGTCAATTTCATCAAGCAAGAACAGCGGGTTCTTAACGCCTACTTTAGACATTTTTTGAATCAACTTACCAGGCATAGAACCAATGTAGGTACGACGGTGACCACGAATTTCAGACTCATCTCGCACACCACCTAGCGCCATACGTACAAATTTTCGGTTAGTCGCACGCGCAATGGACTGACCAAGAGAGGTTTTACCCACCCCAGGAGGCCCTACCAAACACAGTACCGGACCTTTCAGCTTTTTGACTCGTTTCTGAACCGCAAGATACTCAATAATTCGATCCTTGACCTCTTCCAAACCATAATGGTCTTCATTAAGGACCTCATCTGCACGCTGAAGATCCAAACGCACCTTCGAACGTTTTTTCCAAGGAATATTCACCAACCAATCAAGATAACCACGAACAACCGATGCCTCTGCAGACATTGGAGACATCATGCGTAATTTCTTTAGCTCTGAAGCCGCTTTATCGCGGGCTTCTTTTGGCATGCCAGACACCTGAATCTTTTTCTCAAGTTCATCCAGCTCACCAGCGCCCTCATCCATCTCACCCAGTTCTTTATGAATGGCCTTAATTTGCTCATTAAGGTAATACTCGCGCTGACTCTTCTCCATTTGCTTTTTCACGCGACCACGAATGCGCTTATCAACCTGCACAACATCCAATTCACGGTCGATGATTCCCAAAATCTCGTCGTATCGATCAAGAGGGTTAGCCATTTCCAATAACGCTTGTTTCTCAGACACTTTTAGTGAAGAGAAATGACTTGCCAAGGTATCAGTCAGGCGATCAAGCGAGGTTATGCTCTTAATAGCATTCATCACCTCAGAAGGAAGTTTTTTACTTTGTTTAACGTATTTTTCAACTTCTTCAATTGCCGACTCAATGACATCATCAAAAGCACCTTCGGTCTCATTAACCTCTATGATGCTCGTTTGAGCCACAAGCATGTCATCTTGCTCTATAAAGCTGTCAATCCTGGCACGATCAAGACCTTCGACCAACACCTTTACCGTACCATCCGGTAGTTTCAACATCTGTAAAATTGTCGCAATCGTACCCACTTCGTAAAGATCTTTCGGGGCAGGATCGTCGTCATTTGCATCTTTCTGAGCAACCAAAAATACTTTCTTTTCTTCCGCCATTGCTTCTTCCAACGCAGCAATGGACTTTTCTCTACCAACAAACAACGGAATAACCATGTGCGGAAAAACAACAACATCACGCAATGGTAAGACAGGCAACTCAATTACTTCATCAATTTCGGTTGCAGACATAGACACATCCTCTCGGTTAGCACCGGCCTATAAAAAACAGCAACTGCCGGCAAATCATTCTTTAGGATAATGTGGGGACAAATACACTAAATACAAGGAAAAGGCCCTAAAAAGGGCCTTTTAATTATCAATCTTCAGAAGACGCCACTTTAGGCGCGTCCTGAGACTCATAGATAAGAAGAGGTTCAGCCTCAGAGTTGATCACGCTTTCATCGATCACAACTTTGGTGACATTTTCTTCAGAAGGAATGCGATACATGGTTGTCAGAAGGACGGACTCCAGAATAGAGCGTAAACCACGAGCTCCAGTCTTACGTTCCAATGCTTTGCGAGCAACCGCTTTCAATGCATCCTCGCGGAATTCCAGTTCAACACCTTCCATCTCGAACAACTTGCAATACTGCTTCGTCAACGAGTTCTTAGGCTCAACCAGAATTTCAACCAATGCTTCTTCATCCAATTCGGTTAAGGTCGCCACTACCGGCAATCGACCCACAAACTCAGGGATCAAGCCGTAACGCACCAAATCCTCGGTTTCAACCTCGCCAAGAATTTCACCCACCTGCTTGGAGTCATCTTTACTGGCGACCACTGCAGAGAAACCAATACCACTTTTCTCTGTACGATCCCGGATAACTTTATCCAAGCCAGCAAAAGCGCCACCACAAATGAACAATACATTAGAGGTGTCCACTTGTAGAAACTCTTGCTGTGGATGTTTACGACCACCCTGTGGAGGTACAGACGCAACAGTACCTTCAATCAACTTCAACAATGCCTGCTGAACACCCTCGCCTGACACATCTCGTGTAATCGACGGGTTATCAGACTTACGTGAAATTTTGTCAATTTCATCGATATAAACGATACCCATCTGGGCACGTTCTACATCGTAATCGCATTTTTGAAGCAACTTCTGAATGATGTTTTCAACATCTTCACCAACATAACCGGCTTCTGTTAGCGTCGTTGCATCAGCAATTGTAAAAGGTACATTCAAAAGACGCGCCAGAGTATCAGCCAGCAAGGTCTTACCACTACCGGTAGGACCAATAAGCAAAATATTACTTTTGCCTAACTCTACATCACCGCCACGATCACCGTAGCGTAATCGCTTATAGTGATTGTAAACGGCTACCGACAGAACAATTTTAGCTTTGTCCTGACCGATTACATATTCATCCAGCGTTTCTTTAATTTCATGAGGTGAAGGCAGACGATCGCCCTGAGATTCAGATTCAGCTTCCTGAACTTCCTCACGAATAATGTCATTACATAGATCAACACACTCATCACAGATAAATACAGACGGACCTGCAATCAGTTTTTTAACTTCGTGCTGACTTTTACCACAAAACGAACAATACAGAAGCTTTCCGTTATCGTCGCCTTTTTTAGTTTCGTCGGACATCGACTACTCCGTTTACTCTTGATCTGCCACTTAAAATATCGGCACCTATTCTGGGTATATTAGGACGCAGATTCTCTTCTGTCGAGCACTGCATCCACCAAACCGTATTCTTTGGCTTGAATTGCCGACATAAAGTTGTCGCGTTCCGTGTCACGCTCAATTGTTTCCAAAGGTTGACCAGTGTGATCCGCAAGCGTTTGATTCAAACGGTCACGCAAGTCGAGGATTTCCTGAGCATGAATTTTAATATCTGAGGCTTGCCCTTGCGCACCACCACTTGGCTGGTGAATCATTACTCGCGAGTTTGGCAACGCAAAACGCTTACCTTTTTCACCTGCCGCCAAAAGGAAGGCACCCATGGAACACGCCTGACCTATACACATAGTACTTACGTTTGGCTTAATAAACTGCATAGTGTCATAAATGGATAAACCGGCAGTTACTGAGCCACCAGGCGAGTTAATGTAAAGATGAATGTCTTTATCAGGGTTTTCGGACTCTAAGAACAATAGCTGAGCCACGATCAAATTGGCCATATGATCCTCAACCTGACCAACCAAAAAGATCACACGCTCTTTTAATAAGCGAGAATAGATATCATAAGACCGCTCACCACGAGATGTCTGCTCAATAACCATCGGAACCAAAGCAGCGCTTGGATCGGTGACATCCATAGAATTCATTGACGAAAACGGGTTACCAAAAGGATAGTTAGTCATTAACTGTCCACTCCCTCAGTTTTGATAGATTTCCCTGAAAAAATGCTCACTTTATAAGCAAAATCAGACTATTATTTTTTAATTTCAATATCTGATACAAAATAGCACCTGTCGTTGCCGAATGGAACCACTCGCGACAAGTGCTATTGTTTTATTTCCTAAACAAAGCGTTCAGGAATATAAAATAAGCTAATTACGCTTGGCCTTCAGGCTTAACAGCGTCTTGGTAGCTCATTTCTTTTTCTTCAACTTTTGCAGTTTCAAGAACCTTCTCTACCACTTGCTCTTCAAGAACCACTGCTTTTAGCTGATTCAATTGCTCTGGGTTGTTCTTGTACCAGTCGATAACTTGCTGAGGCTCCTGATACACAGACGCCATCTCATTCAACATCGCATCAACCTTCTCTTCATCTGCAGACAACTCGTTAGCCTTGATGATTTCAGCAACAACCAAACCTACATGTACACGCTTCTTAGCTTGATCCTGGAACATTTCAGCCGGAAGAGATTTAGGATCAAACCCTTGACCACCACCAAACTGCTGTACAGCTTGCTGACGCATACGATCAATTTCTTCATTGATCAATGCAGCAGGTACATCCACATCGTTCTGAGCAACCAAACCATCCATCACCTGGTTTTTAACCTTGGTTTTAACGGCCTGATCAAGCTCACGACCCATGTTCTTTTTCACTTCCTCACGGAAAGACGCTTCGTCATTACCTTCGATACCGAAACGCGCATAGAACTCTTCGTTCAATTCAGGAAGCTTCTGCTCCGCTACAGCTTTGACAGTAACAGCAAACTGAACTGCAGCACCCGCTAGCTCTTCGTTGCCGTAATCTTCAGGGAAAGTCAGATCCAAAACCTTCTCATCGCCCGCTTTCGCACCAACCAAGCCTTCTTCAAAACCTGGAATGAACGTGTTTGAACCTAAAGTCAAAGGAGCGTTTTCAGCCTTGCCACCTTCAAACTCTTCACCATCTTTTGTACCAACATAGTCGATGGTTACACGATCATCGTTTGCTGCTGCACGATCAACTTCTTCCCAAGTAGCTTGCTGCTTACGAAGAATATCGATCATTTCTGAAACATCATCTTCAGAAATTTCTACTTTTGGCTGTACCACTTCGATTGCATCCATACCTTTAACTTCAAACTCTGGATACACTTCGAACGTAGCAACGTAAGAGAACTCTTCTTCAGAACCATCAACTGGCTCAATAGAAGGCGCACCTGCAGGATTCAATTTTTCCTGCATTACAGCTTCGAAATACGTTGAACGCATTAATTCACTAAGAACTTCCTGGCGAACACCCAAGCCGTAACGACGTTTTACTTCACGCATAGGCACTTTACCAGGACGGAAACCATCGATACGAACACGCTTTGCTGTATCTTTCAAACGCGTTTCCACTTCTGAGTCGATACGATCAGAAGGAATCGCAACCGTCATTTTGCGCTCTAGGCCAGATGTTGTTTCAACTGAAACTTGCATGGAACTTCCTCAAAAATTTACCAAATTCGTAATGATGCCTTAAATGATGCTGGCACGTGACATTGCATAGCCCTTAAATAGCACCAGTACGGCAAAAAAATAAACCGCTACTTTAAGGACTGAAAGGACGAGAATCAAGAAAAATCTTAGATTTTGTAGACCAAATGACAACAGCTAAAAAAGGGATCAAACAAAAGAAAAAAGAGAGATAAGATGGTGCGGAAGGAGAGACTTGAACTCTCACGCCGTGAAGCACTGGAACCTAAATCCAGCGTGTCTACCAATTCCACCACTTCCGCATTTGAGATAGAACCTTATCGGTTCTTTTACACCATAAATGGCACGCCCGGCAGGACTCGAACCTGCAACCTACGGCTTAGAAGGCCGTTGCTCTATCCGGTTGAGCTACGAGCGCATTAAGTCGAACATCATGCGACGACCATCTCAAGTGGACGAAAATTATAATCAGCTTTTTTTCAGGGTCAACTATTTTTTGAAAAAAATTATTTCACAACAACTTACCTAACTATTACGCCCACTTCTCACCCTTCATTTACACACAACACTCTAGAGTTATTATCCGCATATACGCTCTTCTTTTCATAAGAAAGCCAGAGTGGAGAGATGACATAGATACAATGTCATGAGAAAATGCGCGCAAATTTTCTTGCTGGACTGCCTAGCCTACTTTCAACAGTCCACCCTGACAGGACCGATGACGATGACAGCTCAAATCATTGATGGTAAAAAAATCTCTGAAGACATTAAAAATACAATTGCGAAGCAAGTTGCTGCTCGCGCAGAACAAGGCAAGCGAGCACCAGGACTTGCCGTTGTATTAGTAGGTGGCAACCCTGCTTCTCAGGTTTATGTTGCTCACAAGAGAAAATCTTGCCAACAAGTAGGCTTTCTATCAAAGTCGTTTGACCTACCTGAAAACACCTCTCAAGAATCTTTGGAAGAACTGATTGATCAGTTAAATGAAGACGAAGCCATCGACGGAATTTTGGTTCAATTGCCATTACCTCAGCATTTGAATGCCGACTCGATTCTAGAGCGCATTCGCCCAGACAAAGACGTAGACGGCTTCCACCCATACAACCTTGGCCGCTTGGCTCAACGCCTGCCGGTTCTTCGTCCATGTACACCTAAAGGGGTTGTTACCCTGTTGGAATCGACTGGCATCGACTTCCATGGCAAACACGCCGTCATCGTCGGCGCATCGAATATTGTTGGCCGCCCAATGGGCCTCGAACTGCTAATTAAAGGCTGTACGGTAACCACAACCCATCGTTTCACAAAATATCTTCCAAGCCACTTAGCTCAGGCTGACATTGTGATTGCCGCCGCAGGTAAACCAGGTCTTGTAAAAGGTGAGTGGATTCCTGATGGTGCCATCGTTGTTGATGTAGGCATCAACCGACTAGAGAATGGCAAACTGGTTGGAGACGTAGAATACGAAGAAGCAGCCAAGCGCGCCGCCTGGATTACACCCGTACCTGGTGGTGTCGGCCCAATGACAGTTGCAACACTGATGGAGAATACACTCTACGCTTGTGCCGAGCTTCACGACAAATAGGCGACACTAACTATTTTGGTGTATCAATAAAAAAACCGGCTTTTGCCGGTTTTTTTAGGTCAGTTAATCAAGAAATCAATCTGCGATTTTCGCCCAGGTATCTCTTAAACCAATGGTTTTATTCAGCACCAACTGATCAGGCTTACTGTCTTCACTATCGATACAGAAATAGCCTTCGCGTTCAAACTGATACCCTTGTTCCGGTTGACCTTCAGCAACGCTAGGCTCTACCCTCGCAGTTTTAACAACCGTTAGCGCATCAGGATTAATCAACTCAAGGAAACTCTTCTCTTTATTTCCATCCGGGTTTTCATCCAAGAACAAACGATCGTAAAGACGAACTTCGGCAGGAAGTGACTCTGTAGCAGAAACCCAGTGAATAACACCTTTTACCTTACGACCATCCTCTGGGTTCTTACCTAACGTATCAGGATCATAAGTACAAATAATCTCAACGATCTCACCTGACTCGTCTTTCACCACTTCATCGGCACGAATCACATAAGCATTACGAAGGCGTACTTCTTTACCTAATACCAGACGCTTGAACTTTTTATTGGCTTCTTCACGGAAATCATCTTTATCAATGAAAATTTCACGAGTGAAAGGCAATGTTCGTTCGCCCATCTCTTTTTGCGGATGCAAAGGCGCAGACAATTGCTCAACCTGCCCTTCCGGGTAATTCTGAATAGTGATTTTTAACGGATTCAAAACACACATTGCACGCGGTGCGTTTTCGTTTAAATCATCACGAATCGCCGCCTCCAACATAGCAACATCAACAGTACTGTTGGCTTTGGCAACACCAATGGAATCACAGAACTTACGAATAGCTGCAGGGGTATAACCGCGACGACGCATACCAGAGATAGTAGGCATACGAGGGTCATTCCATGCAGTCACGTGTCCTTCATCAACCAACTGTTTCAGTTTACGTTTGCTGGTTACCGTGTAGTTCAGCTGCAATCGCGCAAATTCGATTTGCTGCGGATGGCATTCGATGGAAATGTTATCCAACAACCAATCGTATAACGGACGATGATCTTCAAACTCCAGTGTACACAAAGAATGCGTAATACCTTCAAGTGCATCTGAAATCGGGTGCGTAAAATCATACATTGGATACACACACCACTTGTTGCCTGTCTGATGATGCTCTGCAAAGCGAATTCGATAAATGATAGGGTCACGCATATTCATATTTGGAGACGCCATATCAATTTTGGCACGCAACACCATTTTACCTTCTTCGAATTCACCATTTTTCATGCGCTCGAATAAGTCGAGGTTTTCTTCAACTGAACGATTGCGATACGGACTTTCTTTACCTGGCTCCTTCAGGTTGCCACGGTATTCACGCGCTTGCTCCGGCGTCAACTCACATACATAGGCTTTACCGGCTTTAATCAATTCCACCGCGTAGCCATGAAGCTGATCAAAATAGTTTGAGGCAAACTTAGGTTCACCCGGCCATTGGAACCCTAACCATTCAACATCATTGCGAATGGATTCAATGTACTCCGGGTTTTCTTTTTCCGGATTAGTATCATCAAAACGAAGATTGCACACGCCCTGATAGGACTGAGCAATACCAAAATTCAGACAAATCGACTTAGCGTGCCCCACATGAAGATAGCCATTCGGCTCAGGTGGAAAACGAGTCACAATATTGGAGTGCTTACCCGAATCTAAATCTTTATCAATAATTTGGCGGATAAAATTACTAGGAGTGCTTGGAGCCTCGGATGTTGCCATAGTTAAAATTCACTATCCCTACAAAACAAACGTGTTTTTTTAAATCGTTCAAAATCGTATTATGTAATAACTGGAAATAATTGTACCTTCGTGCACTTTTTAGTGCTACTCGTTTAGCACCGTTAGGTACCATCGGTTCAAACAGTTACACTGTTTATAATTTCATTTTAACTTTTTAAGGTAGAGGCTATTCATGATCCGTCTAACCACCAACTTTGGTAACATCGACATCCAACTTGACTTCGAAAAAGCACCAGTAACAGCGAAAAACTTCGAAGAGTATGTAAAAAGCGGCTTCTACGATGGCGTCATCTTCCACCGTGTTATTAACGGCTTTATGATTCAGGGCGGCGGCTTTGAACCAGGCATGAAGGAAAAACGCACAAACGACCCAATCAAGAACGAAGCAAATAATGGCCTGAGCAACACCACTGGCACTATTGCGATGGCTCGTACCATGGACCCACATTCAGCGTCTGCCCAGTTCTTCATCAACGTATCTGATAACACCTTCCTGGACCATACCGCTGAAACAATGGAAGGCTGGGGCTATGCCGTATTTGGTAAAGTCGTTGAAGGCATGGATGTCGTTGATCAAATTAAGAAAGTTTCGACCACTATGGCAATGGGTCATCAAGACGTGCCGGTTGAAGACGTAATCATTGAAAAAGCAGAAGTTGTAGAAGCGTAATAAGAGAGCATCATAGAGACTGTATTTTTATATGAGCACTCTGTTTATATCAGATCTTCATCTGCATGAAGGACGCCCGGATCTTACCCGGGCGTTTTTTCACTTCCTGGAAACACACGTACACCCAGAAGACACCTTGTATATCTTAGGTGACTTCTTTGAAGTATCCGTTGGTGATGACTTACTTTCCCCATATCAATTAGACGTTTGTGAAAAATTAAACGCGGTGTCATCACAAGGAACCAAAACTTATTTCATGCGAGGTAATCGCGATTTCATGCTTGGTAAACGTTTTAGCAAGCTAGCTGGTATCGAACTGCTATCAGACCCCATACGGCATAAAATTGGTCTGATCCAGGTTATTCTCTCGCACGGAGACATATGGTGCACCTCCGACGAGGCCTATCAGAAGTATCGTAAAGTGGTTCACAACCCTATTATGCAATGGCTATTTCTGCGGCTGCCCAAGCGAATCCGTTCTAACATCGGTCAAAAAATACGCGCCAAGAGTAAAAGCCGGGACATCCAGGATTATTCCATTCTTGATGTCACTCCGGAAGTCATTGAACAAACCATGCTGGATCAACATGTGCCTGTGGTCATTCACGGTCACACACATCGCCCTGCCCGACACCCTATGCCCGAAGTTGCCATGGCACTTCACACCAATCAGGCTGAACGCATTGTATTGGGCGACTGGGATAAAAAAGGCTGGTACCTTAAGTTAGATCAAGGTCGTTTCGACTTAATCGATTTTGAGATCGAGCCGTTCTGACTACAATGTTTGTAATTATGTAATCCGCGACTCTTTCGACGAATCTTAATAAGTCTGAAAGAAACAAGCGCCGATTCTTCGTCCTAAGCAAAGGTTTCAAAATGGACTTTATTTGGATTCTCATCGCCTATATTTTCGGCTTTGGCATTAAACAGTTGGGCTTTCCCCCTCTGATTGGATACCTGGTCGCCGGTTTTGCATTACATGCCTACGGGCTGGAAGCTGATTCACTGTTAGTTACCCTTGGAAAATTGGGGGTGACTTTACTGTTATTCACTATAGGCCTGAAAATTCATCTTAAAGACCTTACCCGTATTGAAGTCTGGGGCGGCACCCTCTTCCACATGGCGCTTTGGATAGCCGCGCTTACCGGGATCATAACCCTGCTCTCAATGACGGCATTACCCTACTTCACCGACTTATCTTTGCAATCCGCTGCACTTATCGCGTTTGCGCTCAGTTTCAGCAGTACCGTTTGCGTGGTCAAACTTCTGGAAGACAGCGGCGAGATGAAAACCCGTCATGGCAAACTGGCCATTGGCATTCTGGTAATGCAAGACATAGTCGCTGTGCTGTTTCTTGCTTTTGCCAAAGGACAATTACCTTCCATCTGGGCACTTTGTCTGCTTCTGTTAGTTTTCTCTCGTCCTGTTTTCAACTGGATTCTGGATCGCTCAGGCCACGGAGAGATGTTGCCATTGACCGGCTTTTTAATGGCCTTTGGTGGATACGAGCTATTCGAATTGGTCGGTATGAAAGGTGACCTGGGAGCTCTGATTTTTGGCGTACTGTTAGCGGAACATCGAAAATCCGGAGAGCTCGCAAAAGCCTTGCTCAGCTTTAAGGATCTGTTCCTGATCGGCTTTTTCCTCGCCATCGGTTTCACAGCACTACCGACGCTGGATATGATTTACATCGCAGTAGCCCTTTGCCTGCTGTTATCAGCCAAGGCATTGCTCTATTTCGGGCTACTGACCAAGATGAAGCTACGGGGCCGTACCGCTTACCTCTCAGGTCTGTCATTGATGAACTTTAGTGAGTTTGGCTTGATCGTGATGGTATTGAGCGTGGAAGCCGGCTGGCTGGATAATAACTGGTTAGTCATCATTGCACTGGCAGTTTCTATCTCATTCGTAATTACCAGCATTTCCTATAAAGGCGCGCACGGTTTCTATGCTCGCCACAGTAACTTAATTCGCAGATATGAATCAGAAGAACGATTAAATCGCGATATTTTTTGCCAGCCACCCAATGCAGAAGTGTTGGTGATTGGCTTAGGACGAGTTGGGCAAGGTGCCTATAAAGCGTTATACGAAGAAATCGGCGATCGTGTTTGCGGTATTGACGCCGACAACCGCACTATTAAACACCTAACCGATGAAGGCTTACCCGTTGTTCTAGGGGATGCAGAAGATGCAGACTTCTGGGAGAACCTGAACCTGAACAAAGTAAAACTGGTCATGCTCGCCCTCCCCAGCATTGAAGACATGAAAAACATTACCGAACAGCTTCAGTTAAGTCAGTACAAAGGCTCTATTGCTGGTATTGCCCGCTACGCAGATGAACAGGAAATTCTGCAAGAGTGCGGTATCGATCATGTATTCAACTTCTTTGCAGAAGCCGGTTCCGGTTTTGCCGAAGAAAGCCTCAAGATCATTGCGCCTCAAGGCTAGAACAGAGATTTCCAATGTAAGGCGGATTAGATTATTCCGCCTTATGCAGGAACCCCGCTATGGAATCGGAAGAGTTCATCCCGCGACTGGATCGCCTCTTTCTCAACTGCTGCAAAGAACTCGATTCGATCCTGAATGGGTTGCCCGGCGTACTGCTCAGCCAACGTCAGATAGTCTTTAAAATGACGAGCTTCCGACTTCAGCAATGAGATGTAAAATTTCTGGAGCTCTTCATCCAAATGAGGGGCCAGCTTCGAAAAGCGTTCGCACGAGCGCGCTTCAATAAAAGCCCCCACAATTAAGGTATCAATCACCTTATCAGGTTCTTGTTTACGAACGCCAGCATTCATTAACCCGGCATAGCGGGAAGGTTGATGAGAACGGTATTTCAAACCTCGTTTCTTGATGATTTTCATCACCTGCTCAAAGTGAACCAGTTCTTCACGTGCCAAGCGAGACATCTTATGCAACAAATCCGGCTTATCAGGATGTTTAAACATCAAGGTCAAGGCGGTTCTGGCTGCACACTTTTCCAAATAGGCATGATTCACCAAAAGAATATCCTGCTGCTCTAACGCTTCTTGTACCCACTCATCCGGGGTTTCACATGGCAAAAAAGCTTTTAATTCCTCAAGCGCCTGGGGATCAACCTGCTGCATTCACTTCGTCTCTACTTCATAAAAAATTCGGCGGCATTATAGCGGAAAGCAAACCGTTAAAGGAAATGGCCAGATGGCTTGAACCCGCAGTACTGACATTTTCATGACATCCATCAACCCCTTCTTCCATCTTGGAGTTATTACCACATTACCTGGGCTCCTAGGTGTCTTAGGTTTTTTAGAAGCCCGTACTTACCACGACCAGAAACGCTCTTTGAAACTGGTCAGCCCCTTGTCCTGCCAACGCGGTTCCTCATCAATCAGTTCGACTTCGCCACACAGAGTCAAAGTACTGCCCCACAAAGAATGAAGCTCTTCATCCGTCACTGAAAACGGCGGCCCCGACGCCAAACGCTGGTCATACACGGTTGTGATAATCAGCCCATGACTTACTTCTTTTAATAATTCTTGGCAGTGCTGAATGTAACTGGCTCTCATGTCTTCAGGTAAAGCAATCAGGGCCGCTCGATCATACAAGGCATCAAACGCCTCGGATGATCCAGTTTGAAACTTAAAGAAATCGCCTATCCACAAGGCGATCGGTAACTGGTCACATTGGTAACATGTGAAGACTTCATCATCTAGCAATGACTCCGAAACCTTAGCGGTTAACCCGTTTTCTTTAAAGAAGTCGATCGCAGCTATCTCAGACAACTCGATCCCGACAACCAGATAGCCTTTCTTGGCTAACCAGATCATATCAACACTCTTCCCGCATAACGGAACCAGCACTCGGGCTCCGGCATGAAGTTTCGGAAAATGCTCAACAAACTCAGGATGCCCGTTTTCTTGGTGAAACCCTACTTGATTGGATTGCCATTTGTTGTGCCAAAAGCTATGTTCCATAGAAATCTATCGTTCCGTAGTAACCTTATTAAATTGGAAGCATTATGCCATCAATACCTGCTCGATCCTTTTCCTTTTTCTCTCTTGGCTTGGCCATTGTCTGGCTGATGTCTGCCTGCAGCCCCTATATTCGCACTGAAATGGTTTGGCAATCCGCGCTTTCCGTAGATCATTCTCTGGTTGGCGATATTGTCCGAACCTCTGATTTACGACGTGTCCAGCCCGATCAATTACTCTCGGAATTAGCCTCTGCAGACTATCTACTCATCGGTGAAAAACATGACAACCCCGACCATCATCACCTGCAAAACTGGTTATTAACAGAACTGCTGCCCAACACGAAATACAACCTGGTGTTTGAGATGCTGGACTATTCTCAACAAGAGGCTATTGCCAAGCTAAACACCAACACCTTGCCCGACGAAATCAGCGGGACCGCCAAATTTGATGAATCTGGTTGGCCATCCAAGTTCTATACCCCACTCATCCAAACAGGCCTGGCCAAAGGGGCTAACTTGCTGGCAGGTAACATCCCTAAAACAGAACTCATGCAAATTTATAAAACCGGCTTTGACGAGTTAAACGAAATACGTTTCAAAACCGTAGGTGTAATAGACGGAGAACCGCTAAAGCAACTGGAACAAGAAATTTATGACCAACATTGCGGTATGCTGCCAAAAAGCCAGACCGCGCCAATGGCTCGCATTCAAATAGCAAAAGACGCCAGCATGGCGTACAGCATGAACACACCCGGAAAGTCGATACTGATTGCCGGTAATTACCACGTAAACAAACTTAATGGTGTACCGAAGCACTTATCTGAACTCACCCCTGAACGAAAAACACTGGTAATTCAAATCATTGAGGTCAGTGATGATTATGAGACTGTAGCCATGCTGAACTCAGAAAAACTCAAACAGGCCGACTACCTATGGTTTACACCTCGTTGGACAGATAAAGACTACTGCGACGATATGAGAACACACGCTAAAAAGCAGTAATAGAAAACATCAGGCGGGATGACAAGAAAACAACAACCAAGTAAGCCTTTAGCGAACCGCGATAAAACAAAAAGGGGCAGATTAAATGCTTCTGAGCCAGAAGCATTTTCTGCCCAAACTACATCGCTCAAAGTAAAAAGAGTGTTCGGGCTGGCCTATTACCAGCCCGAGGGATTCAGACCCCGATTTATTACCGAGTACTTATTACAGGGGACCTTGTAATGGGGCTTATCAATGGACACTTATGGCGTACAAGCGGCCGGGTCCATTTGATTGATCCAGGCACTGATCAGGCTAACCCCTTCTCCATGCGTGGTAACCCGACCTAATTCCGGCATCTTGTGACGAGAATCAGTGGTTTCTACACGGAAACGCAGGTAAGACAAATCCGCTCTGCTTGGCACCACATCCTGAGGGTAATCGTTATGACCGCCTGCCACCGGAGTTTTACAAACACCAAACTTGGCCTGATCATCCTCAAAGTTACGGTTATATTCCAGGTGAACACCTGTACTGCCCGCAGCACCGCGATAGCTGTCTGCCACGTTACTGCCATCGCCCAGCTCAATTTCAGCGATGGTTAAACCGGCACGGTGACAATGCGCGCAGTTGATGTCGAGGTATGCTTCCGCTGCATCCTGAACTTCCGCCTCAGACATGTTTGCCAAACCAGCTTCGTCGCCATCACGATAGGTAGGAGTCACCGGTACTGTCGCCACATTTGGCAAACCGGAAAGAATGCCGTGCTCCGCCCAATAGGTCAGCTGATTAGCCGTTTCAGCTTCCGTTTGAATTAACGCGGAACCGCTGTTGTAGTCGTAATCCCGATTCAGGAAACGTGCTTTAGGGCCAATTGGCAGAGTAATTTTTGGTAAGCCGGCCGACTGTACAGCGTGACATGATAAACACGACGCTTGGGAAGGTACGATGTAATCAAAGGTCATCGGGTTACCGTTATGAGTCGTGGTCACAGAAACGGTCTTAGAAGAAATGGACAGACTGGCGTCTGTTGCACCAGACCCCGGATTCCAGTAGTACGGACGCGCGACCCAACCGTTTTCACGATGGATTAACAGCCGCGTTTCAATTACCACTTCAGCCCCCTCACGTGCAGATGTATCCACCGGCATAGTAAAGGTTTTAACAATTACGGAGCCCACCGGAAAATTAAGTACCTCATTTTCGTTGTATTCGATCTTTTCTCCTTCAGGAACAAAAACAAAACGATATTTAGTGGCGTAGTCCGTAAATAAAGGCGTCGTCAGATCAAAAATAACCCCACCCGCGTTCGGATTGGTGGTGGGATCAGTCGCATCCTGGAACAGGTTATAGTCCGAAAGGTTCGGACAGTTTTCTGTCATCAGGGCATCCCAGTTTACACCGGCGGTGTTGGCATCACAGTTACCCTCATTACCCGAGGCAGCACTGGCGCCACTATTGATCATACCACTGGTTGTTGCACCACCATCTGAGCTATTGCCTGATGAACCTGAGCTGCCTGAATCACTGCACGCTGCCATCATGCCCGCTGCGGCAAGCAATACGCCCATACGGGTCAGTTTAAAAAGATTAGTTAACGTCATGGAAAAATCCTCGCTTAGTCATTCTTTTCATAAATCCGCCCCCTCCTGTCGCCGACACGTCAGGCGGTCAGGAAAAGGGCTACATCGATTTATAGAGTCAAGGCAGTTATAAAGAGCAAGCCGGTTCGGCCAGGTCATCGCCATTACAGCCATAAACCTTGCCACGGAAGGTAACTTCCGCCGGTGCTAAGCGAGTTGGAGCCGTCGCACAATCAAGTAATGTCCGGGCCGGACCATCCATACGTTCGGAAAGTAAGCGTGCCGCAGCTTGACCAGGACCACTCCAGTTGGTGGCATCCCCCGCATCTGTACCATACACCAAACCAATGTTGACGTTTTCGTACGCCAAGTAATTTGTGGTATCAGCAGCATCACTGATGTTATTGCCGTTTATATTGGTACCAACACAGATTTTATCGGCCTCAGAAAAGGCATCATGGTCAACACCATCGTCTTTTGCAGATTGCACAACAATGGCATCCCACCCTGCAAGAGCACCTGCATTGGACAGCAACTCACCGATCCCGTCATATAAGATATTCGGGAAGACCTGTGCTACCCCAGACATATCGTTGGCTGCACCACCTTCGTATCCGGCCACAATCTGATCGAATGCCGGAAGAGTTGGTTGTCCGCCAATTGATGGTCCACGAGCATCGCTACCATTACGTGCAAAGGTATTGTTGTGAATATTGACGTTCTTCAACAACGGGCTCCAACCTTGGGCAATGGTCGCTTCATAGGTACCGGAGCCATCGCCAACCACGTAATTGGCTACGTTGTCATCCGCCATAAAGTAGGTTGCGATTTCGATTGCCGCCGTTTCGTTATCGGTAAATTCGTTGTTGTAAATTTCGACATTACTGGTCGCAAAGATCAGTGCACCCGTGCCCGGAGGTACAATACCTACCGCACCACCACCAGCAAAGTTTTCAGAATTGTTTGCGTAAGCCTGGTTGTTAAAGACACGAACATTACCACCGTAGGCTTGTTCCAATCCTGGCAAATCAAATACCAAGATGCCACCCGTGTTGCCTACCGCTAAATTGTTATAAACATCCGCATTAAAGGAGTTTTCGATTTCAATTCCGGCAACGTTCTCTTTGGCAATATTGCTGCGCACAACAATGTTAGAAGACTGACCGACGTAGATACCTGCATCAGCAGAGCCACGCGCATAGTTATGTTCCATCAGTACGTTG
>JBFHTA010000019.1:0-23487 GCA_041590855.1 Pseudomonadales bacterium | reverse complement strand
CCATCCGCATACAATCCACTTAGAAACCCTGAGCGCGCAGTCAAACGGAGAAACTGGATTCTGGATCGAATGCACGCCCTAAACTACATCACAGAATCACAGAAAGTCGTGGCACAACAAAGCCCTGTTACCGCCAAGTATCACGCCCCAAAATCCGAGATAGACGCCTTTTATGCCGCAGATATTGCCCGCACCGAAGCCCTCAAGTTATTTCCGGACGATATTTATACCGGCGGCTACAAGATCTTTACGACCATTAACAGCACCCAACAACAAGCTGCACTAGAATCCATTGCCGAGCATCTGGAAAATTACAGCAAGCGACACGGATATCTTGGCCCTGAAGCCACCATAGACATTTCAAATCTGCTTGAGAGCAACCAAACCAATACCAACATACAGTCCTTAACAGCACTCCTGAAAGACTATAGACAAATCAACCAACTGATCCCTGCCTTAGTATGGGAATCAACAGAAACCTCAGCCCATTTAATTACCCACAAAGGAGATATCATTGAACTCCCAAAAAACCACCTTACCTGGGCAAGAAAACACATTTCTGCTGACAAGAAAGGCCCAAGGGTTCGCAAAGCAAGTGATGTACTAAAGCAAGGAGACATAGTTCGTGTGTACCAAGACAAGGAGACACAGGAATGGCGACTAGGACAGCTCCCGAAAGCACAAGCAGCATTAGTAGCCCTCAATCCTAATTCCGGTGCAATCAAAGCACTGCAAGGCGGCTTTGAGTTTTACTCCAGTAAATTCAACCGGGTGACATCTGCACGCCGGCAAGCAGGCTCAGCCTTCAAGCCATTCATTTACTTTGCCGCACTGGAAGACGGATTCACCGCCGCCTCTATTGTTAATGACGCCCCAGTAGTCTTTCAAGACAAGCAACTTGAAACAGCCTGGCGCCCGGAGAACGCTGGAGGAAAATTTTATGGCCCCACCCGCCTAAGGCAAGCGCTTTACCAATCCAGAAATTTAATATCCATCAGAATCGTACAGACACTGGGAATACAACAAACCATAAACACCATTAAAAGGTTTGGTTTCCCAGAAGAACATTTACCGAAAGACCTATCCATTGCCTTGGGCAGCGCAGCAGTTACACCACTAGAGCTGGCAACAGGTTACAGCACCATAGCAAACGGCGGAAACAATATAACACCTTATTTAATTGAGCATATTGAAGACTTTAACGGCAACATTGTTTACCAAAATCCAGCAATAACCACTAACAAGGAAACAATCACCGACACTCAACACTCAAGCCAAGAAACCCAAGCAAGCGAACTGGACAAAAGAAGCATCTACATCATTACAGACATGATGAAAGATGTAATTCAACTCGGAACAGCAAAACGCGCAAAAGAGCTGGATCGAAAAGATATTGCAGGCAAAACAGGCACCACCAATGACCAGGTAGACGCGTGGTTCTCGGGCTTTAATGGCGACTTAGTCAGTACCGTATGGGTGGGCTTCGATAACCCTTCCACGCTTGGGCGAAACGAGTATGGCGGACGCGCTGCGTTACCAATATGGGTTGACTTCATGAAGAAAGCACTACCACCTTATGAAAACACACTCAAGCAACCGGAAGGCATCGTAACCATTCGAATCAACCCAACCACCGGACACCGAGCACTCCCCGGAGAAAAAGATGCCATCTTTGAAATCTTCAGAACAGAGCACGTACCACCGCCACCTGAAGAGACCAACGCAAGACCGGTTCTCATTGAACAAGGCCATCCAACCGACGTTTTGGAAGAGCTGTTCTAAGCCTTCCAATTTACAGCCATAAAAAAACCTCCCGAAGGAGGTTTTTTTATGCGTTAAAGATAATCTAAAGAATTAGATATCTTCAACCGACTTAAGCGGGTAGTTCGCTGGAAGCTCTTTCGTAGCAACACCAGAATCAATTGCCGCTTGAGCAACCGCCATAGATACAGCACCCAATAGACGCGGATCAGTTGGCTTAGGAATAATGTAGTCCTTACCGAACTCCAAAGAATCAACACCGTAAGCAGTAAGTACTTCTTGCGGAGTCACCTCTTTAGCAAGACCAGCAATCGCGTGAGCGGCCGCTAACTTCATCTCCTCATTAATCGCGGTTGCACGTACATCCAATGCACCACGGAAAATGAATGGGAAGCCCAACACGTTGTTCACTTGGTTCGGGAAATCCGAACGACCAGTAGACATGATCAAGTCATCACGAACTTCGTTCGCAAGCTCAGGCATAATCTCTGGAACAGGATTTGAACATGCAAATACAATTGGGTTTGGAGCCATTTTCTTAACCTGCTCAGCAGAAAGAAGACCAGGACCAGAAAGACCCAAGAAGATGTCAGCACCTTCAATTGCATCATCCAGAGTACGCTTGTCAGTTTCAACTGCAAACATTGACTTGTACTCGTTCAGATCATCACGCCCAGAATGAATTACACCCTTACGATCAAGCATGTAAATATTTTCAGGCTTCATACCAGCAGAAATCAAAAGCTTAGAACAAGAGATTGCAGCGGCACCAGCACCTAGACACACCATAGTTGCATCTTCGATTTTCTTGCCTTGAATCTCAAGCGCATTCAACATACCTGCAACCGTAACAATCGCAGTACCATGCTGATCATCATGGAATACAGGAATGCTACACTGCTCAATCAAAGTACGTTCAATTTCGAAACACTCAGGTGCTTTGATATCTTCCAGGTTAATACCACCGAAAGTATCAGCAATACGCTTAACCGTATCAATAAAAGCTTGAGGGCTTTCGCAATCTACTTCAATATCAATTGAATCAACACCGGCAAAGCGCTTGAACAAAAGGCTCTTACCTTCCATTACAGGCTTGGAAGCCAAAGGACCTAGGTTACCAAGACCTAGAATTGCTGAACCGTCAGAAATAACAGCAACAAGATTACCTTTTGCAGTGTACTTGTATGCGTCTTCTGGGTTTTTCGCAATTTCTTTCACCGGCTCAGCCACACCTGGGCTGTAAGCAAGAGAAAGATCACGTGAAGTTTCAGCGGGTTTGGTTAGCTCTACGCTGATTTTACCTGGCTTTGGAATTGCGTGGTAATCTAGAGCTGCTTGTTTTAAATCTTCAGACATTGTGAATATATCCAATCTCTAACAATAAAAATGTCCGAGAAGCATATATAAATTGCGATTATTGAACAAGCGATAATCAGGCAGAATCATAGAAATTTGACGATTAAGATACAAATTCCCTGAAATCTCAATTAATTAAGAATTCGCATTAACGAAAGTTAATTTCCAAGAAGAATTTGACAACTTTTCAGAGGTAACATGTAGGCCTCATAAGCAGTGGATTTCCTATGTACCACCCATCCTCGCACTTCAATCATCTCGTCCTTACGCAACATCTCAGTTTTACACCTAGAAAACCAGTCCAAAGGCACCCGAACAACCCTTTCAGTAGACAAGGAAAACCAAAAATAGCGCTTGGACTTAGCCACTTTTTTGACAGAATCATGCCACAACACAAAACCACCGCGCTCAGCATTTAGCCAATAATCACGAGCACTCCACACCCCTTGATTTAACTCTCTCGCATGCCTTTCCGCCCTAGCCAAACAATCAACATATACAGAGTCCGACTCAAACACCTGAAAAGCCAATCCCTTCTTCAACAACGATTCCGACAACATATAGAAATCACTACCCGATTTGAGCCATACGTTTCCTAGTTGACGGTTGTATTTATCCCGCCCCGTCACTTCAATAAACACAGCAGCATTGCCAAGCAGATTCTTTACGGAGCTCGTCGCCAATTCAGCATAAGGCTCAGGACGCTGAGGCTTTAAGTGATAGTTCATTTCCGGGGTATTTATCCCCTGGAGACGCAAATCATATTCGGAAAAGCGAATGGTATCGCCATCCAAAACAGACTGAACAGCCTCAGACTTCAACGAACTCACTGAAGAAGGGATACACCGGGCATGTAAAACAGATGCAAAAGAAAGAAAATAAAAAACACAAACAAAAAAGGCGCCTGAAATCAGACGCCTTTTAGAAGTAATCCGGAAATTACTTAGCAACACCACGGCTACCGAAACGCTTCTTGAAGCGATCGATACGACCACCAGTGTCAGTAACTTTCTGCTTACCAGTAAAGAAAGGGTGACAGCTTGAACATACGTCCAAGTGAACGTCTTTACATAGTGTTGAACGAGTTTTGAAGCTATTACCGCAAGAACAAGTAATAGTCACTTCTTCATAATTAGGATGGATATCCGCTTTCATAACGACCTCAACTATCAACACCGCAACCTGCACAATTCACATGCAAGCACCGTATTGCAAAATGGAATTTAGTTGTTCACTTTCCCGGCAGTAAAGCACCTGAAAAATAAGAGGGCGAATAATAACAGACCTTTCACAAAGAACAAACCTATTTATAATAGGCGTTTCACTTTCTGCGACTACAAACGGGATGTCCATTCAAACAACACTTGCGCTCACCCCCGACAACCCACTAAGTTTCTTTGAAATAGCCATTAATCGTCCGCTATTCCAAAGCTTTACTTACGCCTATACAAAAGACATTCAACCCGGCACGCGCGTCCTTGTAACACTGGGTAAAAGCACCGAAATAGGCATTGTTCTCAGCAGCTACCAGACCTCACCGAAGGTCGACTATTCAATCAATCTTATTGATAAGATCATTGATGACTCACCAACATTATCAGAAGAAATACTGCAACTTATCCGCTGGACCAGCCAGTACTACTTCCAACCCATCGGTGAATTAGTCTTTACCTTTGTACCCAACTACCTAAAGCAAAATAAACCCCTAACCTCACTACACCTGGAAGTATTTTCCGCTTTACCAGATATTCATCCACCCACACTCGCCAAGAATGCAAAAAAACAAGCATTTGCGCTGGAATATCTGACAAAGCACCCTAACTGCCCCAAAGATCGGCTAAGCGCTGCAGGGATCACTCGCAGCACCCTATCCGAACTCATCAAAAAACAATTGATCATAAAAGAATTTCGTGCACCCGCTGCGATCTTAAACGCACCGAATAAAGACACCAGTCTGTCGCTAACAGAGGAACAATCCGCAGCCGTTCAAGCCGTTATCGAAGCTAAGGATCAATTCTCCAGTTTTTTACTGGAAGGCATTACAGGCAGTGGAAAAACAGAAGTTTATCTGCACATTTGCCAGTTTTTCCTTACTCGGCAACAGCAAGTCCTACTGCTGGTTCCAGAAATTGGCTTAACACCTCAATTAGCCGAACGACTGCAAAGCCAGTTGACTGCCCCTGTAATCACCCTTCACTCAGAGCTCGCCAACAAAGAGCGTGCCAGTCGCTGGCTTCAAACCCACCAACCGATGCCAATGGTTGTCATAGGAACTCGCTCAGCAGTTGCCTGTAACTTGCCCAAACTAGGTTGTATTATTCTGGATGAAGAACACGACGCATCATTCAAACAGCAAGATGGCATTCGCTACCATTCAAGAAGTGTGGCCATCAAGCGGGCACAACTAAAAAACATCCCGATTGTCCTTGGATCAGCCACACCCTCATTAGAAACACTAACGAACAGCTATCAAAAGCGCTACCAGCACTTGACACTGACTCAGCGCGCTACAGGTGCCAAGCTACCTGTAACCATCATCGAAGACACGGCAAGCCTTCCCACTAATGAGTTATTCACAGAGCACACACTGCATACCATCAATACAACCCTGTCGAACAACCAGCAAGTACTTATTTTCATCAATCGACGAGGCTTTGCGCCAACCTTACAATGCAGCCAATGTCATTGGGTAGCAGAGTGCGACCATTGCGATATTGCCCTGACAGTGCATCAATCCACTAACTCTGTCGACTGTCACCACTGTGAAAGTAAGCACCCTATTCCCAAACGCTGCCCACGCTGCAACTCTCCGTATCTTGCTCCACTTGGGTATGGCACTGAGCGAATTGAGTCTGAATTAACACAACGCTTCTCTAACATACCTGTATTACGAATGGACAGAGACAGCACTCAAAAGAAAGGCAGCATAGAAAAGATTCGTGACCAATTACTGCAAAACAAACCCTGTATTCTGGTCGGCACCCAAATGGTTTCAAAAGGCCACAATTTCCCAAACCTGACTCTTACCGTGGTATTAAATTGCGACAACGGCCTGTATAGCCAGGATTTCAGAGCCAAAGAACACCTATTACAGAATATTATTCAGGTTGCTGGTCGCAGCGGACGAGGAGACAAGCCCGGCAAGGTCATTATACAAAGCAGCTTCATAGACCACCCGTTGTTTGACTATATCAAACAGCAGGATTTCAGAGGGTTCGCCAAAGAAGAATTAAAAAACAGAGAGAAACTGTCACTGCCTCCTTTCAGTCATCAAGCTGCCATCAGAATGCAAAGCTTGATGGACAACAGTGCTTACACTCAACTACTCAAGGTTGAGCAAGCACTCAAAGCTTATAAGGCATCACAAAGCAACGACAACCTTGATATCTCTTTAACCATGCCAGCCGCCGTAGAACGAAAATCAAATTGGTATCGCTACCTGATTATGTTATCTTCGCGTGACAGAAAACATCTGCACCATTATCTAAACGTGGCACACAACTATCTGATGACAATGCCACGAACTAAAAAGCTAAAATGGGTCATCGATGTAGATCCTTTAGACACCTGGTAGTGTCAATTTTCTCAAGCATGAACAACGGCGATCAATTCCAAACGTCAAGTTCAACCCAATTAAGTACAACCTAAGTTAATGAGTTTTTAATGGCCGCCCACGACTTTGCCTCCAGTAAAAAGACCGCAAAATCCAAAAGCAATCCTCCAAAGAAGGCAGCCAGAGGAAAGTCCACAAGAACACCCAAACCTGAAGCTGCACCAAAGCCTAAAAAGCGCATACCCGCCATTCTTTGGATTATTATTGGTATCTCACTGGCATTTGGTGGTCAATACTTCTACAAACAAGCTAAGAATAATCCGGAAGTTAGTGCCGTTATTGAAAAAGCCAACGACACCCTAACCAAAACCACTCAAAAAGCCATTGAGCCAATCAAGCAAATTGAAGAACAAGAAGCACCGCGCTTCGAGTTTTACGAATTGCTCAAAGAAAACAAAGTGGAAGTAAACGTTGATCCGTTGCCTGTATCGGAGAAAAAGTCTTTTCAATACATTGTTCAAGCTGGCTCGTTCCGAAATAAGGACGATGCCGAACGCATGCGCGCCCAGTTAATTCTCAATAACCTGACCAATACTACGACCGACAGCATCAAAACCCAAAACGGCACCTGGCACCGGGTAATGGTAGGACCTTTCACTAATCGCTCAAAGCTTGAAAAGGCCAGAGACACCTTGGCATCGCTGAACATTCAAGGGCTAGTAAAAAAGATTCCCGTTAAAAATTAACCCATTTTCCAACTCAGCCTTGATTTTCTGCCATCCATCCCTAGATAGGAACTAATGATTAACCAAAAGGGATAAAAGATGACCACGATTTTGTCAGTACGCAGAGACAATACGGTCGTTATGGGTGGTGACGGACAAGTGTCCCTCGGCAACACCGTAATGAAAGGTAACGCGCGTAAAGTTCGCAGACTCTACAACAATAAAGTCCTTGCAGGCTTTGCCGGCGGAACCGCAGATGCATTCACATTATTCGAACGCTTTGAAAGCAAACTGGAAATGCATCAAGGCCATTTGGTCAGAGCCGCTGTCGATATGGCAAAAGACTGGCGAACCGACCGCGCATTAAGAAAACTGGAGGCCTTACTGGCCGTCGCTGATCACACTTCCTCCCTGATCATCACTGGTAACGGGGACGTGATTGAACCCGAACAAGACCTGATTGCTATCGGTTCAGGCGGGCCTTTTGCTCAAGCAGCGTCAACTGCATTACTTGAAAACACAGCTCTTTCGGCACAAGAGATTGTCGAGAAAGGACTGAAGATTGCTGGCGATATCTGCGTTTACACCAACCACAATCAAACCATCGAAGTCCTCGATTATTAATTTCTTTGCAAACAACAGTTTCAGGAATAAACAATGTCTAACATGACTCCTCGCGAAATCGTTCATGAACTCGACAAACATATTATTGGTCAAGCAGGAGCGAAACGCGCAGTTGCCATCGCCTTAAGAAATCGCTGGCGCAGAATGCAACTGGATGAAGAACTAAGAAATGAAGTAACCCCGAAAAATATCCTAATGATAGGCCCTACCGGGGTAGGTAAAACAGAGATTGCTCGTCGTCTTGCCAAGCTTGCCAACGCGCCTTTCATTAAAATCGAAGCAACTAAATTCACTGAGGTAGGCTATGTTGGTCGCGATGTTGAATCCATCGTCCGCGATCTTGCAGACATGTCGCTAAAAATGCACCGTGAGCAAGCCATGAACAAGCTGCGTCACCGAGCAGAAGACGCCGCAGAAGACCGCATCCTTGATGCACTGCTACCTCCTGCGAGAAACGCCGGTTTTGGTGAAGAAGAAACCACCAGTGATGAAAACTCCAAAACGCGACAAGTCTTCAGAAAAAAGCTTCGTGAAGGCCAGCTGGACGAGAAAGAAATTGAACTGGAAGTCAGTCAACAGTCAGTCGGCGTGGAAATCATGGCCCCTCCAGGCATGGAAGAAATGACCAACCAACTTCAAAGCATGTTTTCCAATTTATCCGGAGACAAGAAAAAGCGTCGTAAACTGAAAGTAAAAGACGCTTACAAAATGCTAGTGGATGAGGAAGCCGGTAAACTAATAAACGAAGATGAACTAAAACTCGAAGCCATCAAAGCCGTCGAGCAGAATGGCATCGTCTTCCTGGACGAAATCGACAAAATTGCCAAACGTTCAGAAGGTTCAAATGCCGACGTATCTCGTGAGGGTGTACAACGAGATTTATTGCCATTAATCGAAGGCAGCACCATCAACACAAAATATGGCATGATCAAAACCGACCATATTTTATTTATCGCTTCAGGTGCCTTCCATTTAGCCAAGCCTTCCGATCTGATCCCTGAACTGCAAGGTCGACTTCCGATTCGTGTAGAACTTGAAGCCCTTTCTACATCAGACTTCAAACGCATTCTGGTTGAGCCAAACGCTGCAATCACGACACAATACGTGGAGCTAATGAAGACGGAAGGTCTAAACATTGAATTCACCGAAGACGGCATTCACCGTATTGCTGAAGTCGCCTGGCAGGTTAACGAAAAGACTGAAAACATCGGTGCCCGTCGCCTACATACGGTCATGGAGCGTTTATTGGAAGAAATTTCATTCGACGCAACCGACCTGAGCAGCAAACACAGCGACAGCCCACTACGTATCGATGCAGCCTATGTTGATGAGTCTTTAGGTGAGTTGGCACAGGACGAAGATCTTAGCCGCTACATTCTATAACCAGCGAATCATCACTTTATACACCTTCCTTATTGGTCTACCTGGCCAATAAGGAAAGGGAGCCACCATGCAACGACCTACAAAAATCGAATACAAAAAAAGCAGTAAATGCCTAGTACTGGAGTATTCAGATCAACATTTTGAACTGTCCGCCGAATACCTAAGAGTGCATTCACCTTCTGCAGAAGTCAGAGGACATGGTCCTCAGGAAGCCGTATTACAAGTAGAAAAGAAAGACGTCGCCATTACCGGCATTGAACCCATCGGTAATTACGCACTTAAATTTTCTTTCGACGACGGGCACGATTCCGGCCTATACACATGGGAATACCTGCAAGATTTGGCCAGCAATCAGGAAAACTACTGGCAAGAGTATCTATCCAAGCTCGAAGAAGCTGGCGCACAAAGAGAGCCCAAGGTTTTCTTCAAAGGTTAGTCGTCAGGTAATCCGTTTAACCAGCGATCCAGTTAAATAACTGACGAACCATGCTGACTTGCTCTGATGAATGGTATCCAAACGTACCGTAAAGCTTATCCTGAAAGCTGCGATTAGCATCTTCCAACACGTCTTTATTCAGGGTAATACCATAACGCTGGAAGACCGGCGCCAAATCATCATAGCGCTCCAATAAATCCTGGCGAGTCATCTGATAAGCATGTTCACATACACGCTGTCGACCTTCAAAACTGAAAACACTGGACAGTAACATGGTCGCATCATCCCGACGCGGCTGAATAAGCACAATGTCAGACGATGGGTATTGCTCTTCATAAGCCGACATTCCCAATTCAACTCGGGAATGGATAAATGTTCGAAGGGTTTGCCCCAACACAGTCGTCAAACCGCCATCTCTAAGGGTTTTTGACTCCATACTGCCACAATCCGAAGCCGCCTCAGTATCAATCGGCACCAAAGGATTTAAACCTATGACCAAGTCTGCACCCTCATCAAGCGCTACCGAAGCATGCATGGCCTTTAATAAAGTACCATCCGCATAGAAACGGCCTTCAATCTCTACCGGAGTGTAAAATCCGGGGCAAGCCACACTCGCCTGAACAGCTTTGGAGATTGGAATATGGTCATAGCCTGGCTCACCAAAGCGCACAGCATCACCAGAATCCAAATCGGCAGCGACCAGGAATAACTTGCGCCGTAATTCGCGAAAATCATCCGTTCGACCATGACCGTCGTACAAAACACTCAAATAATGAGCAAGCACCTCATTGGAGAAAACGCCATTAGGCAATGCCTCTATTAGCCCGGTAAAGGCTTCTAAAATCGACTGATCACCAGGACGAGCAATCATATGGGCGACTTTCTTACTAACAATCGACGGGATTTTCAGTAAGCTTTTACCATACTCTTTAAAGGCAGGCTGAAAAAACACTTGGGGATGAAAGGGGTGGCCATGCGGCTCATTGATGATAAAGATACGACACATCTGAGCGGTCGTAATCTGGTTAGCAAGGTTAGCAGCGATTAATGCACCACTGCTTACACCAACATAGACATCTATGTCGTTGAAATTGATGCCATCCAGGCACTCATCCAGCGCCCTTAAGGCACCAATCTCATAAATACCACTGAGAGGACCACCCCCTCCTAAAGCGAGACCAATCTTAAATTCTCTCTGATCAGCAGGGGTTGGTTTAGTCACTCGTTATCTCTCTAATACTAAGTTAACAAGCTGTAATTAAAGCATTAATCTGCTTTTGTTGCAGTGGTTTTAGCAGACGTAGTGCGTTTACGTGTTGTCGTTGTTTTCTTTTCTGCTTCAGTCGTTTTCTTAGCAGCAGGCTTTTTCGCTGCAGGCTTTTTAGTCGCAGTTTCCTTTTTAGCAGCTGTCGCTCGGGCCGGAGCTTTAGCCTTCTTCAACGTCTCAATGTTCTTTTTCAACGTATCCACTTCAGCTTTTAAAGCATCAATGTCAGCCTTTGAAGGAATACCCAAGCGAGTTAAAGCACTTTGAACACGCTCATCAAATACACGCTCAACTTTATCCCAAGTATTATTTGCACGCTCACGCACATCTTCTGCACGCTGGATAACGTCATTTTTAACGCCTTCAACACGAGTATTTGCATACTCAACCTGACGCATCACACCTTCACGGCCACGTTCTTCAATTTCTTTACCCGCTGTAACCAAGGCATCAAAGTACTTATTACCTTCACCATCGGCTTTACTGAACGCACCTAAACCAGCCAACCAAATCTGGTTAGTGTATTTTTTGATGTCTTGTGCAATTCTTGTTTCAGATAATGCTTTCATGCGGTTATCTGTAGCTTCAGCAGCGTCTTTTAGCTTACCCATAGTCATAAACCCTTTTCGATTCAATACTTACTGCCCTATAGCAGCGTAAACGCAGAACCCGAAACGCATGGTTGGTTACCATTGGTTGAAACGAGCACCGCCAGTTCTGCCACTAAAGCTAACAACGCCAATTAGAATATGCATACTAAAGATTTGAAAATACATGAATAATTACCTGATATAAGTGTTTTCATCCTCCTCTTCAGCTAAGTTATCAGCGCCTGCGAATCAACACGGTTACTGTACTTTTTCACCAAGAAAAAAGTTCTCTTAACCGGGTATTCACATACTGAAAGCAAAGCATTATTCTTAGATGATAACGATGGCAGTGTAGCACCACTTTCGACGCTCATTAAAAACACTCTAAAAACAATAATATTACTAATGAATCAATTACTTGAATATACTTGGGAGCCCTATCAACTTGCTCCGATCGCATTGACCAGCCAATCCTTGCAAGCCCACTGGAAGCGACTGCACATTGGTAATTCAGAGCAGTATCCCTCACTTGAAACACTCGAAAACACCCTGACAACCTATCCCTTGGTCGCCGCCTCACTAGGAAATCACTCTATTGAAGAAATTTCCGGTTTACTGATGCAAGGGTGGCTGCACTTCCATCAGGGTAACTATCGGGAAGCCACCCAGTTAGCGTTAGCATCCGGATTGTTAGGATTAAACCTGGCTTCAAAGTCCATCGCCATTTACGCCACACATTTAGAACAACGGGAAGAAATCAAACTCGAGCTGTTTCAGGAAGCGATCCGACTCGCCAATCATGCCATTGAAGTCATGCCTCAGCACCCTGACGCACACTACAATAAGGCCTATGCACTTGGTCGCTACAGTCAGGGAATATCCATCACCAAAGCGCTAGCGAAAGGCTATGGAAAAGAAGTTCGCAAGAGCTTGGAAACCACCCTGGAACTGGCACCTAATCATGCGGAAGCACATATCGCGTTTGGTACTTACCATGCAGAAATTATCAATCAGGTGGGTAAATTGGTCGCCAGCGTATCTTATGGCGCCAATAAAGACTCAGGTTTGAAACACTTTCGCAACGCCGTCCGCATTGCCCCGGACTTTCCCATTGCATACACTCAATATGCCGACGGCATTCTGATGATGTTTGGTCCCTCAAAACTTAAAGACGCTAAGCAGCTTTATGAAAAAGCCGCCAGTAGCGAAGTAGCGGATGCCATGGAACAACTGGATCAACAAAACGCATTGGACGAGCTTAAAGCGCTGGCAACAAGTTAGACACTAGCTCGACCTGTTCATCCCTTATACATCCCATACGACACAGGCTGTGCATAAACGACATATCCCTTGAGCCGGGCGCCAATTGGTCAGTTTTCCGGCACTCCAATGTAACATTGTGCTACGATTTACAACAATGCGTTTCTAGCATCTAGGACGATTTTTAATATTGTGGCATAAAGTACTGACTAGAATGATAAATATAATTGAACTCGCATCGTTCAGTTTAACGCAGTCAGTTAAGGTGTCCGATTCATGGTGGATATGGGTCATATGCATAAGTTAATTGAACCGATTCAACAAAGCTACCAAGAGCTTTTCAGCGGAGATGTCTATCTTTGTGGCAAAGCGGCCGTCTCAGTCAGAAACCACAGTGGTGTTGCTCGACACACAGTGATTGGAGTCCATGGTTTTCTGGAAAATCATTGTTATTTTACAGAAACCTACTCTCAATCAGATATCGAGCTGATCCTGTTAACCTGCAGTAACTACCATATTCCGGTGACTGGCCCAGAGCATACCCATGCTGACTGGTTCGATCATCCTGAATACCCTGAATCTTCAATTGAATACGACGCCGCAATCCTGATCCAGGCAATGGAACGACTGGCAACCTCAAAGAATGTTCGTTTGCATGGCCATTCCCGAGGCGGCGGCGTAGTACTGGAAGCCATTCGTCAACGGCCCGAACTGTTCAAAGAGGCGGAAATTCTTCTGGAGGCTCCAGTGCTTCCACAAGGGAAAATCCACCCGATTCCCAAAGCACTGATCGACAACATGTCTCCAAGAATGTGGCCTTGGGCGTTGCGCTTACTCGAAAAAACACCACTATCCACCTATTCCCAAACTTTCTTTGGCGAAACACAAGGTCGTAAAAAAATTCTGTTGGAGCACTTGTTTAAAAATCCACAGAATGCAATGACCATCATCAACAACATCCATTCCATTGAAACCTGGATGAACAACACGCCGACCGATGTGTTTCAGCACATCAAACGCGGCACCATATTGATTCCCGAACGTGATCGCATTTTATGCAGAGAACACATGTTAGAAAGCGCCCTTCAGTCTCCCAACAATGTACGAGTGGTCGAAACCAAAGAAACCAGCCATTTCATTAGCTTAGATAATTCTGATTGGTTACCCCCCTTGACGATTCCACTCTCACTTCAGTAGGGTTTAGCTTTTTAAACCAGACCGAGAGTAACCGTGCAAGATGACTGTAGACAAGTTGGCGAAGCCTGTTTCCGGAAAATACGGAGAAATCCTTCGCCAACGCCTCATTGAAAACCGCCTACGGCACAGCGAAGATAAGTCGACCCACCAGCAACGCGCGTTACAACATCTCATGGTGTGGCAAACAGACCGTTTGAGACAAACCCACCAGGATTTATTTCTATCACCCCGTTACCATTCAGCTGCGGAATATTTTGTGGAAGAGCTTTACCTTTCACCGACTGCAATCCAACGAGACAAAGACCTTGAGCGGGTCTTCCCAACCTTGGTCAAGCTGCTTCCGGACGATACACTGGAAACCGTTGCCAACGCCATTGAACTCAACATTTTATCCGCCGAACTGGACCAGCAACTGGCCAACCTGATCTTCCAGCAACACCCGGAACAAGCCATCTGTGCCAGTCAAATAACAGAACAAGACTATGTGGAAGCCTATCAGGCTGCCAACGCCCAAGCTCAACGACAACGTCAACTGGATCTGATTATCCAAATCGGCCACGATTTAGATCACCTGGTCCGCTTTCCGTTTATTTCACTGACATTACGGTTGATTCGTAAACCAGCACATAAAAAAGGTCTAGGAAGCCTTCACGACTTTTTGGAGCGAGGATTTAATACATTTAAAGCGTTGGGCGGTGCAGACGAATTTATGCACATGATTGTGGAGCGAGAGGGTAAAATCCTCGATAACCTCAATCAAGGTAAACTCAATCCGTTTGAATTATGAAAACGATAAGGCGCTGAACATAATAATATCAACGCCTGATAGACCTGTTAGCGAAGCTCTTTTTCGAAATAGTTGTTAATTTCACGCTCTACTACAGACTTAAACGGACGCATCAACAAGGCCAGTTCAACATAGACCTCCAAAGTATCTTCCGTTACGTCCAGAAAGCCTTTAACGCCTGTACGATGAAACTCCAGTTTGTTTCCTTTCCACTCGTACTTGGCATCGAAACGCTCAGCTAACATCAAAGCAAGTTTCTCGGCATCCTTAAGCGCCTGCTCAAGGCCTAACTTATGATTCTTTTTTACACTTATTTTAGCCATACCATCCGACCAACTAGGATTTGAGGCGAAGCATTCTACCTCAATGCAGGCGATTTCAACAAATTGACCTTTATCAAAAGACAAAGCCCTCTAATCAAGGTTAGAATAGCCCGAATTTAACGTTAGCACAGGATATCTTTCGAGCTTCGAAAGCAAAACGCTATGACAGAACACGATAAAACTACGCACTTTGGTTTTCAGCAGGTCCCGGTAACTGAAAAAGCAGATAAGGTTGCTGATGTTTTTCACTCAGTTGCCAGCAAATACGACGTAATGAACGATCTGATGTCAGGTGGCGTTCATCGACTATGGAAACGTTTTACCATTGACCTTAGCGCCGTTCGTAAAGGGCAGCGCGTTCTGGATATCGCCGGTGGTACCGGGGATCTCACCAAACAGTTTTCCAAACTGGTGGGTAGTGATGGTCAGGTTGTTTTGGCTGACATTAACAGCTCCATGCTTGAAGTGGGCCGCGAGCGTCTGACTAATTTGGGGCTGACCAACAACATCGAATACGTACAGGCAAACGCCGAAAGCCTGCCTTTCGAAAACAACAGCTTTGATCTGATCACCATAGCATTCGGTCTTCGTAATGTAACCGACAAAGACAAAGCTCTGCGTTCCATGCTTAGAGTACTGAAACCGGGCGGCCGTCTGTTGGTTCTGGAATTCTCCAAGCCAACCAACCCGTTACTTGAAAAGATGTACGATACCTACTCGTTCAGCATCCTACCCAAGATGGGCAAATTAGTCGCAGGCGATTCTGAAAGCTATCAGTATCTGGCTGAATCTATCCGTATGCACCCGGATCAGGAAACGCTTAAAGACATGATGAAAGACGCAGGCTTTGTCCGTTGTGATTATCACAATATGACCGGCGGCATTGTGGCTCTTCACAAAGGGATCAAACCTTAAAAGGTCTCTTAAAGACATGTTCCAGATGGTCTCCACCGCGACACTCGCCTTGATGGAAGGCATGATTAACCAAGCCATCAAGCAAGACCCTATCACCCAAGGTAAACTTTCCAAGTTGGAAGGTAAGGTCGTCGCTTTTTGTCTGAAACAGCCCAAAGTAACCCTCTATGGCTGGTTCCACAAAGACAGCATTCGACTGATGAACCAGTACGAATGCGTTCCGGAACTCACCATTACAGGAGCCAGTTTTGACTTTCTTCAACTGGCTCTTGCCGATGATCACAACAGCGCGCTGTTCAGTAGCCGTATCCGAATGGATGGCGACGAACATCTGGCCCAGAAAATCATGACCATTGCGATGGGCATCTCCATAGACTGGGAATACCTGCTATCGAAGCTCACCGGCGACGTCATTGCACATCAAATTGGCCAAGGGGTTCGCTCTTCAAGCCGTTGGCTGAAAGCAACTCATCAAAGCATGACTGCCAATCTGGAAGAATACATCCATCATGAGCTCAGAATGTTGCCTCATGCCAGTGAGATTGACTATTACTGCGAGCAAGTCACTGAACTGAGACTCGCTGCTGACCGTTTGGCTGCACGACTGAAAGCCGTCGACTCAAAACACCATTCGGCCAGCACGTCAGAATCAACCGAAGAACCGGCGCCCACAAGAGCGCAACCAATCCCTCAAGGAGAACTAGGTGACCAGTCTTAAGCGAATATTTGTGATCATCTGGGTTATCAGCAAATATCGTTTAGATCAGCTTATACCCCTCACCTTATTACCTTGGTATCTTCAGGTATTGCTAATATTAGCGCCGTGGCATCTTCGCCCGGTCCCCAAAAAGTTGTCACGCGGAGAACGACTGCGTTTGGCTTTACAAGAGCTGGGGCCAATCTACATTAAGTTCGGACAAATTCTGTCGACACGACGTGATCTTCTGCCGGACGACATTGCCGAAGAATTAAAACTGCTTCAGGACAGAGTGCCCGCATTCTCTTCCACTCAGGCAAAATCCATCATTGAATCATCACTGAAAACCAAGATCGAAGAGATCTTCGACGATTTCAGTGAAGACGCTCTGGCATCCGCTTCAGTTGCTCAAGTACATACCGCCAAACTCAAAACCGGCGAGGACGTAGTTGTTAAAGTCATTCGCCCTAATCTGGCACCTGTGATCCGCAAAGACATTTCAGTCATGAAGCTACTGGCCAGCCTGCTGGAGCAATATTGGTCTGAAGGGAAGCGACTGCATCCAAAGCAAATCGTCGACGACTACGAGCACACCATTTACGACGAGCTGGACTTACAGAAAGAAGCCGCCAACGGGTCGCAATTACGACGAAACTTCGAAGGCTCTGAATTGCTCTATGTCCCTAAAATATACTGGGACTACACCCGAACCAGCGTGCTGGTAATGGAACGCATCTCAGGTATTCCTGTAGCTGACGTCGCACAGTTAGAAGCGCAGAAAACCAACATGAAGATTTTGGCCGAGCGAGGCGTTGAAATCTTTTTTACTCAGGTATTCCGTGACAGTTTCTTTCATGCAGACATGCACCCGGGCAATATTTTTGTTTCCCGCCAACATCCGCAATCCCCTCAATACATAGCAGTGGATTTCGGGATCGTCGGCTCATTAACTGAAAACGACCAAATTTATCTAGCCCGAAATCTGTTGGCCTTTTTCAACCGGGATTACCGTCAGGTAGCTCAGCTGCACATCGACTCTGGCTGGATACCCAAGCACACACGCGTCAATGAGTTTGAAGCTGCGATTCGAAGTGTCTGCGAACCCATTTTTGAAAAACCTCTGAGTGAAATCAGTTTCGGCCACTTCCTACTGCGCCTGTTCCAGGTTGCTCGCCGTTTCGACATGGAAGTACAGCCACAACTGGTTCTATTGCAGAAAACCTTATTGAACATTGAAGGCCTTGGCCGACAGCTCTATCCGGAACTGGACCTTTGGCAAACAGCGTTGCCTTATCTGGAAAACTGGATGAAAAATCGTGTTGCACCGCCAAACGTCCTTAAAAACATTCAATTACATGCAGCTGACTGGGCTGAACAAACCCGACAATTGCCGCAATTGATGTTCCACGCCATTTCGCAATTGCAATCGGTTGAACAACACCGTGTCGAACAAAGTCAGCAAATTCAGCAATTACAAACAGAGCTGCACAATCAGGAAAGCGCCAAACGCTATCGTTTCATAGGTGGCTTACTGATTGCCGCTGCCGGACTAATGAACATTCCGGAAACCAGCCAACTGCTGAACAACCTTAGCCTACCAACAGCACTCTTGCTTGCTGGCGGAGTCTATTTGGTGGCATTGAAGCGGTACTGACGTGCATCAAAGTTAGATGGGTTATCCGGAGTTCCGAGATAGACATCCCCAGACAAACCCATTAAAGTGAACACCATTGTAAACAACCCCATTCTTTCATATTCCTGAAGCAACCTATTCTCTATGAGCGACGTATTAACATCCCTACAACAGGTACTCGAAGAGCGCAAATCCGCCTCTCCAGACTCTTCCTATGTAGCTAAACTACATAGTAAAGGGCTAAACAAAATCCTGGAAAAAATAGGTGAAGAAGCAACCGAGACCATTCTCGCAGCGAAAGACGTAGAACCGGGTAAGGATCACGCCGACTTAGTTTATGAAACGGCCGACCTGTGGTTCCACTCGATGGTGATGCTAAGCCATCTGAACATCGACGTAAGCGAGGTGCTTAACGAACTGGAGCGTCGCTTTGGTCTTTCCGGACTGGAAGAAAAAGCGAATAGAAGCAAATAATTTCAGAGGTATTCTATTATGGCTGGCATCAGCATTTGGCAATTGGTAATCATTCTTGGCATCGTCATTCTATTGTTCGGAACCAAAAAACTTCGCAACATTGGTTCTGACTTGGGTGGCGCAATCAAAGGCTTCAAGGGCGCCATGAAAGACGGCGAAGAAGAAACCAAAAATATCGAAAAGAAAGACGCTGAAACCGTCAACACCACAACTCAGAAAGAAGAAACCAAGCATTAATCTTGGTCAGCTGACTCTCGTTTGAAGGTAACAGACCTCAATGTTTGATATTGGTTTTTCTGAACTGTTCATCGTCGCTGTCATTGCGCTTCTGGTACTCGGCCCGGAGCGCCTGCCAGTTGCTGTTCGTAAGGTTGGCTTTATTCTTGGTAAGATACGAGCCAGCTGGAATGGCATTCAAAACGAAATCAACAGAGAACTGGAAGCCGAAGAACTCAGAAAGCGCATTCAGGACGAAACCAACAGTGTTCAGCAAACCCTGAACAACGGCTTTGATATTGACGCCTACAACGAACGTATTCTTGAACAAGAGCGAAAAATACGTGAAGGCATTCAGCGAGAAGCCACTGACCCCTCTCAACCTACGAGCACTGCCCCGTCGGATACCACCGAAGCACAAACTCAGCCTGATTCGACGCCCGACAACAAGACACTTGCTCAAGATCCAAGCAAATCATGACCGACCAGAACCTTCAGGACAACAGCCCAGCGGCTGAAGCCAGCCAACCACTGATTGAGCACTTGACCGAACTACGAGACCGGCTACTAAAGTCGGTACTGATCATTCTTTTGCTTTTTGCTGGCCTGTACACTTGGTCCAACGAGCTCTACCTCTTTATATCAGAGCCTCTGAGACGATTTCTTCCTGAAGGGACCAGCATGATTGCAACAGAAGTGGCATCGCCATTTCTGACGCCATTCAAGCTAACCCTGATGAGTGCCATCTTCCTGGCTGTGCCATTCATTTTGCACCAGGCCTGGAGCTTTATTGCCCCTGGTTTGTACAAGCACGAGAAGAAATTCGCTGTACCTTTATTAGTATCCAGCGTATTGCTTTTCTACAGTGGTATGGCATTCGCTTATTACGTGGTCTTTCCGATTATCTTCGGCTTTTTCACCAGCGTTGGGCCGGAAGGTGTCGCAGTCATGACGGACAT
The DNA here is from genome assembly GCA_041590855.1 of Pseudomonadales bacterium. Classification (GTDB taxonomy): domain Bacteria; phylum Pseudomonadota; class Gammaproteobacteria; order Pseudomonadales; family Litoribrevibacteraceae; genus Litoribrevibacter. The sequence continues at coordinate 3,331 of JBFHTA010000019.1, read as the reverse complement.
TAACCGCTATCTGGATTTCGTCCTGAAACTCTTTTTCGCCTTCGGCGTGGCCTTTGAAATTCCGATTGCAACCTTCCTACTTATCGCAGCCGGATTAAGCAACGTTGCCAGCATCAGTGAAAAGCGCCCCTACGTGATTGTGGGCTGTTTCACCGTTGGCATGTTGATCACCCCGCCAGATGTGATTTCGCAAACCTTACTTGCCGTTCCCATGTGGTTATTGTTTGAGGTAGGGCTATTGTTTGGACGCCTGGTTGATAAGCCGGATCAACCAGAACAATCGGAAGCGGAGTAATCGCTTCCTCAGCCAGCCAACATACATACATACATACATACATAAAAGCATTCAGACATAAAAAAAGCGCCATGACCGAAATCATGGCGCTTTTTTTATGGATTCTGTCGAGTATTACTCAGCAGATAACTTCTCGATATCAGCAAGAAGCTTAGCTGCACGTTGCTCAAGTTCTTCAACCACTTCTTTGTGAACGTGAGTCGACATTGCTGCAACACGATTCTTACCCATACGGAAAAGACCAAACTTGATTGCTTCGGCATTTTCTTTGAGTTCAGCCAACAATTTAGCGTCCATTGACGATATCCTCTACTGAGTATTAAACCACGTACCTTTGAAAACCCAGTTAATAGGCAACCAAAGAATGTACATTAAAAATTTGCTGGGCATTGTACCCAAAAAGATGAGCTCATGACCAGTTGAATCGGTTATTTAACGGCACAGATCAATAAATACATTCAAAAAGTACGGTTTATACCTCCAGTAAAAACGTTACCGGACCGTCGTTTAATAGCTCTACCTTCATATCGGCTCCAAAACGTCCTGTCTCCACCGTAGGATGAATCGCTCTGGCCTGCTCTACAAAATAATCATACAAAGCCTCGCCTTGCTCGGGTGATGCTCCCTTACTGAAGCCCGGACGCGTGCCTTTTTTGGTGTCTGCAACCAGGGTAAATTGAGACACCACCAATAAACCACCATTGACCTGGGACAGATTCAGGTTCATTTTTCCCTCATCATCCGAGAAGATACGATAAGACAATACCTTATTCAGAAGTTTTTGAGCCGTCTGCTGATCATCGTCTTTCTCAACCCCCAACAACAATAAAATCCCCTGATCTATGGCACCGGTAATCTCACCTTCTACCGTCACACTGGCCTTACTAACCCGCTGAATTAACCCTTTCATTTAGGAAACCTCTGAAAAACCGACGTGAAACAACATAAAACTGCTAATTTTACACATTTTAAACATTTAAACCTTTTATACTAAAGAAAGAATCGGTCACAATGCCACCGCAACGACCTGAATGGATTCAACCTAAATGTGTGAGGTAGCCCCTTGTTTCGCTTAGTATTTTTATCTCTAATATCTCTCTCACTGATTGGCTGTGGCAGCGGTGGTGGAGGCGGAGGCGGCGGAGGCAGTAACACGCCAACCACGACCTCAGAACCTTTGAATGCATCCTTTACAGTTTCTTCGATAACCGGAGAAATCCCATTTACTGTAAATATCGACGCATCCACTTCAACTGGTGTCACAAGTTACAGCTGGAACTTTGGTGACGGAACCTTTGGCACTGGTGAAGCCACCAGCAAAACCTACACAGAAAAAGGGAATTACACCATTACCCTGACTGCCAGTAACGGCAGTACAACGGATCGACAGACCCAAATCATTACCGCTCTTGGCCACACCATCTCAGGCACCATCACTGCACCCCAAACATCCGTTGCAGATTCAGATTCTGCCGATCCAAACATGAGTGTATCCAACAACACTTTTGCCACCGCTCAGCTGCTACCGACCCCGGCAGTAGTCGGTGGCTACGTCAACGCAGACACCTCGGATACCCGTGACTTCTTTCGAATGGAGCTGGAAGCCAATCAAACCATCAACCTGACCACCTACACCTCCCAAAACAACCAAAACACCAACCCGGATCTGGACTTATACCTGTACGATGTTAACCAGAACGGCGTAGACTCAGCCAACGGTTCTCAAGCCTCAGAAAGCCTAACGGTTGCCCAAGCCGGCACCTACTACCTTGAAGTCAGGGCTTTCGACAGTAACGCCATCTACCACTTGAAAGTTGGAGGAAGCACTATCAACCATGTTTCCCAAACACTCTCTTCAGAGTTTGTTGTGGGTGAAGCCCTCTATCGCAGTAAACAGGACACAATTACCGCCTCTTCAGTAGCCATCCCTGATATTGGAAAACTCCGTATGCCTGACCAGGCCCGAGTATTCTCTGCATCATCTCCAACCGATCGAACAACGCAGTCATTAGTGGGTAACTGGACAGAGGAGCAACAGCAAAAGCTGGAAACCCTGCTATGGATTAAAGACCTCAACCAATCCGGCGACTACCAGTATGCAGAGCCTAACTATTACCGAACCACCTCGTTCGTACCAAATGACCCGCACTTTGGTCTGCAATGGCACTACAACAACATTCAGCTGGAGGAAGCCCTAGATCTGGAAACCGGTAACAGCAACGTCATTGTTGCTGTCATTGACACAGGGGTTTTACTGAATCATCCCGACTTACAAGGCCAGTTGGTGTCTGGTTATGACTTTATCAGCAGCACATCTTTCTCCCTGGACGGTGATGGCATTGATAACAACCCGGATGATCCTGGCGATCAATCCAATCCGGATCGCAGCAGCAGCTTCCACGGTACCCATGTCGCTGGCACCATTGCCGCCGCCACAAACAACCTTACTGGTATTTCGGGTGTTGCCGGGGGTGTTCGTATCATGCCTCTTCGCGCACTGGGAAGAAATGGCTCAGGAACCAGTGATGACATTATCCAAGCCATACGCTTCGCAGCGGGTTTATCTAATGACTCTGGTACAACTCCTGCGCAAGCTGCTGACATCATCAACATGAGCCTGGGCTCAACCAGCGCATCTCAAGCTGAGCAGGATTTAATGAACACGCTCGCCGGTCTGGACATTCTGGTGATAGCCGCCGCAGGCAACAGTAATTCATCAACACCGGACTATCCGGCCGCTTACGACAATGTTATCTCGGTTAGCGCAACCAACATCAGCAACCAAAAAGCCTGGTACTCCAACTTTGGCAGCACGGTAGATGTCGCCGCTCCAGGTGGTGATTTAACCTCAGATCTTAATGGTGATGGCTTCCAGGACGGGGTGTTAAGCACCGTAGGTAATGATTCCAGCGGCACTACTGAGTTTATCTATGGATTTGCAGAAGGTACGTCCATGGCTGCGCCACACGTGGCAGGCGTGGCAGCATTAATGAAATCGGCCAATGCCAACCTCACCGTCGGCCAGTTTACGGCCTT